>JBAVOD010000150.1:0-2511 GCA_049691735.1 Bacteroidales bacterium | reverse complement strand
CTTTTTATCTCTTTCTTCAGTTCGGCGATCTTATCACTGCCAAGTGGAGGTACGTTTCCCTCGCAGGGTACGCATTTTTTTTTGCTTAAGTCCATATTTTCCGGTTTTTCAGTTATTTACTCCTTTTTTTCCCGATTTCGCAGTCATATTGCCCCGAAATTGGTAATGAAGAAACAAATTATTCAGGTTCTTGTTCGTCAGCATTTTGAACAGGTGAATCCGATTAGCCGGCGCCCGGGAATAATTCGGGACTGATAGCAGTACCATTGAAAAAAGTGCTATTTTTGCCCACTGAAACCGGTGACTCCTGAGGCTGGCAACAGATTATCAGGATGTGGCATGAAGTCCGCCTGACAGGTTGGTTTCAGGCAACAGAGGACCGGTGAGAAGAGATTTAATTTTTTAATTCGGGGTGTAGCACAGTTGGTTAGCGCGCCACGTTCGGGACGTGGAGGTCGCTGGTTCGAGTCCAGTCACCCCGACCCATTTAGACCGTAGTCATCAATATATCAGTTGATTGCGTTGCTTTGACTTAATTTTTCTACAGATTATTATTCATACGGCCCGTACCGTATGTTACCTTCGGGAGGAGAATTTTTTTAATTCTCCGGAACATTGAAATCTATGGCGATGTACTCTGTGTCGAGTTCAATATTAATTAAAGAATGATAATCTATTGGTACTTCCTTAAGAGAATAACCCACCCCAAAGCATTCAAGATATTTACTTTCAGCTGGTACTTCCAGCCTGTATGAACCATCCGGAAGAGTTACCGAACCAATGTTGGTCCCTTTAATAATAACCAAAACTCCCTCTACAGGCAGACCAGTGATTTTTTCAGTGATTTTACCTGAAATAACAGCAGGGTTTAACTTATTTTCACCTTTAAATTCAATCGGCATACTAACAGTGGTATTTACCGGCTTCCCTTGCCGTACACCCGGGGTCCAGCCGCTAATCAGGCTGGTTACGCGTATGGCTTCAGCGTCACATTCAACACTGATCCCTTTCATAACTCTAATGTTTTCAACCTTTCCTTCTTGATTTATCGTGAAATTAATCTCCACCACTCCTGATATTCCTGATTTTTCAGCTTCTTCAGGATACCTGAGGTTTTTACTGATAAATTCTTTCAGGGCAATTTTTCCGCCGGGATAAGCCGGACTTGTATTTAACGCATGCATTTCCTGTGCAAAAATCTCATTTTGATTTATGACAAAAGTAAATACAAAAAGCATACTGGTATACAAAAAAATTCTTGCATAAGAGTTCTGAAATAGTCTCATTTCTTTTAACATAACAGATAGTTTTAAAATTGGAATTTATTTTCAGTCAGGTTTTTTTGTAATTCTTTTACCCTCCATATCCTTACCGCCCTGATGAAGGATAAGCTTGTTGAATTTACCAGATTCATCCGCAACAAAATCAAGCGATGCATCGACCACCTTCAGGAAGAATCCCGTTTCTGATTCCGGATAGATCTCTACCTTGCTCTGTCCTGTAGCCTGTGTATATATCCTGCCATCCTCTACAGATACAGTTATTACAAACCCCGGAGCCAGTTCATAATCACCGGCATAACGTAAAAGGATCCAGGGATCGGGCGTGATCTCAATATGAACCGTAATCGCCTTGTCAGTCCTTGTCCAGGTGCTAAGTGAGCCCCTGTCATCGATGACGGCCTCAATGACATTACCTGAAGCATTACGGGTGAAGGTAATTATAGCGAAGGAATCATCGAAAAAGAACCTGTCGGAAGCAGAAGGTCTGATTTTATACTTCGGCCCGCCGCTTCTCTGTGAATAAAGCTGACTACCTTCTCTTGTTATCATTCTCTGATTTCCATTTTCATCTTCATATACCCCTGTATACTTGTCCAGGGTCCTTTCCGGTAATGTTATCTCAGTATAGCTTAAAGGCTTGCCTATTGCAATGGCAGCGATTTTTGCCGAAACAGCATCAGGTGATTTACCGGTGTTGTTGGAGAATACTGCTACAAAGACATCCTCGGCGGGAAGGTAGATGGCATTACAAAGATAGCCGTTGATTGCTCCTCCATGTTCAATGGTCCGGCTCCCCATGATCTGACGAAACATCCATCCATAGCCGTAGCCTGTACCTTTGCCGCTTGCAAGCTTATATTCCGTGAATGCTTTTTCCAGGGTCTCCTTCTTAACCAGTCTGTATGACACAAGTGCACGATTCCATTTATAAAGGTCCTCGACGGTGGTCATTAAAGCGCCGGCTGAATAGGGGAGAAGCATACTTATGTATTCTGCATTGGCCGGCCTGTCACCATTAGGTTCATATCCATATGCCCTGTTCTCAATGATCTTTGCATCATTACCATACAGCGAACTTGTCATTCCTGCCGGCTCGAACATATTTTGCTCGATATATTCCCTGTAGGTTTTGCCGGATACTTTTTCGATGATATACCCCAGGAGGAAATAGCCTGAGTTGTTATAGTTCCATTTTGTTCCCGGAGCGAACTCCATAGGGAGATTTTTA
>JBAVOD010000149.1:0-15095 GCA_049691735.1 Bacteroidales bacterium | reverse complement strand
GTTTTTATCTGTTCCATAAGATCAACGGTTACCGGATTTGCCTCAGGTATTTTAGCAAATGACGAGAACGCTGATGCAATCGATGAGAGATCATCTATGAACTCGATCTGGTTCCTGGTAAACTTTTCGAGCTTTTTTTCAAACCCCGGAACGCCATCCATCCACGACTTCAGGAGTTGCTGAACGTTAAGCTTCATCGGTGTAAGCGGGTTCTTTATCTCGTGGGCGATCTGCTTTGCCATTTCCCTCCAGGCGTACTCTCTTTCTGAATTCGCAAGCTTCTGCGCACTTTCATCAAGCTCATCGACCATCCTGTTGTACTGCTTTACAAGTTCCCCTACCTCATCATTACCTTTGTACGATAGATGCTCACTTTTCTTTCCAAGCTCAACCGATGCAAGTCTGCTGCTGAGAATTGCGAGCGGGGACGTAAGCCGGCCGCTTATGAAAACAGACAGGCTCATCGAGATCACAATCAGGAGCAGCGTGAAATTAACAACAGCAACAATCAGGTTTGAGATCTCCTTCGCAAGCACGCTCTGCAGTCTGAAATAAGGCAGGTTCAGATAAGCGATCAGATCATTGTTTGCATTGTAGAAAGGAAGATAAGCAGAAATATATTCAAGATTCCCGATTTTCTCTTTCTGGATATACTCGCTGCGCGAAAGGTCGGCCAGGTTAATAAGGGCCACATTATTCATTCTGTTGCTGGTCAGATTTCTGAAGTAAATTTCAGGTCTGGAAGTCGCTATCAGGTAGCCCCTCAGATCATACAGGTTTATATCGGTGTTAAACACATTCGACAGTTTCACAAGCAATTCGTCCATAGAACCGTAACTGGCGTTTCTCCAGTCGGGTCCTATGTATTTCTCATTTGAGATCCTGCTTTCGAGCTCTGTGTCCACTGAGTTCAGCTTTTCCTTTGCATTGGCGATGTGTTTGGACTGGTACTGCTTTATGGCAAGCGAAGCGACAACAATACCGATAAGTGTAAATGAGAACAGCAGAATACCAATGAACGAAAGCTGCAACTTCTGCCTGAAGTTCAGGCTGAATGGAAACCTGATGACCTTCCTCCCCGAGAGGAAAAGAATGAGGTTGGAGAAGACAAAAATGAATGTGAACAGGTACGCAAATGATATCAGGAGATCCTGAAATGAAATGACCGGACGGCTTATCATTACTGTAACATTGCCGTTCCTGTAGAGTGCATGCCTGTACTTATCGGCAGTAAAGAATCTGTAATCAACAGCCTTATCGATATACCCGGCATCAGTCTTGTCATAGGGAAAGTCGCCTGCTGACATTACAAGCTTCCCGTTTATGAATTTTGCAAAAGAATAATCCTTTATCTTCAGGTAACCGTAATACTTCTTATCGAGCAGAAGCTCGGAATAGCCCGGCTGAAAGACATTAATATCGTTGTAAAGGTTTATAAAGAGTCCGTTTGCCCTGTTATCTGAATACCTGAAATATACTCTGCCGAGATAATTGGATCTCCCCTGCTGATTATCGATCAGATAAAACTCCGTTCCGGTAAGGCGGTGCCCGCTTGAGAGTATCTTCCTGTCGAAAAAGCTGAAGCAGTCTTCCAATATATCGCCGCGGTCAGTGAGCCTGAGTGAATCGGTCCGGCTGCAAAGCACAATGTTCATTGTATAATTTGCCCAGTAACCGTTAAAGTATCTGCTGTGCAGATAATCTGTTATGTTATCGACATCATTGTTCTCGAACATCTTAACGTCCATCATTCTTCTCAGTGTTGAGTCGGACGAGATCCTGGGCCACATGTCGAGCAGGAGGTGCTCTGCATTGGGATCGTTCTCTGTTGAATAAGTAAGCAGCTGGATCTTAACCTTTTCCTCATCCTTTTTCTCCGAAACCACAGTTGTAAGGTAAAGGGAGTAGAAGCCAAACAGCAGGGAGATTATAACCGTCTTGTTGAAAGGAGTCGTATTTCTTCTGCCCATGAACCAGGTACCGGTTGTTGTCAGGAAGTAGAACGGGCACAGAGGGATCAGCATTCCCGGCTTATTGTGGAGGAGCACCGGGAAAATGAGCATTGAAGTAATCACTGATAGAATGAATGTCCCCGTCCTTACACCTGCCATAATCCTTGAGATCTTCACAGAGTAAAGCAACGGAATACTAAAAAACAACCCGATTGAAACGAATCCTGCAAGCGTGAACTGGTCCATTTCGAGTACCTTGAACGTTTCAAAATTTATGCTTGAGTTCAGTATCAGGTCACAAAAAAGAAGGTCACAGAGCAGGAAAAGCCCGGCTGCAGGAACAAGTAGTGCCGTTGCTGTCAGATAGCTGTATTTCCTGAGGGTCCGGTTCTCTTTTTTTAAAGGAATGCGGCAATAAACGACATAAGAAAGCACTGCCATCAGGATCCCCAGTACCAGCAGATGTCCAACGGAAGGGATAAGTGCATTCATCCGGTACTTATAGGGGGAAAACAGCTCGGTCTGGAACAGAACCAAAGGCCTCTGTGCAACAAGGATGATCATGTAAATTGCAGCCAGGGCAACAAAGCAGGCTGTTATGGCTGCCGGTATACGGTTCTTTCCTGAAAGATAGCTTACAAGGTCAAGTATAAGGTAAAGGAGCATAAAGAACGAGAGGGTCCACAGCAACAGTGGACCATAAATGAAATTTGTCTTTGTTTTTGTCGCAGGGAAAGTAAGTGAGAACAGAAAATCACCGGAGTCATATACATGGTACCGCGAAGCATTGAAATCCCTGCTGAATCCGACATCACGGGGAATGTCAAAATCCTTAACGAAACCGTTTTTTATTATATCATTCTCAAACCCGAAGTCGCTCCTGATCCGTAACAGGCCTATGATCCTTTCATCCCCTGCCTGAACCGATTTTTCGAGGAACCAGCCGTTCTGCATAAAGATAAGCGGCTTTGCAAACACCGTATCGGAATAGTTTTGCGGCACATCAAAGTCAGTATCAGACCAGTACCAGAGTTTATTTCCTATATACTCAAGAATCGTGATCCTGTTATTCTCGGCCTTTGCAAACAGGTTATTCTCCGATGGTGAACCATGGCTTTCGCCCCTTGCGAGTATGGGCTTCATCCCGTCAAGGCATTCTGTCATTATTCTTTCCTTCTCCCTGAGTATCCTGTTGAACCGTTTTGTCCTGTAACGGTATTCGAAATTGCTGAAGTAAAGAGCATCCGAACCGATAGAGAGAAGTATCAGAACAAGTGTCAGGATGACAGCGAAGATACTGTGGCGGACTTCTTTCATATCTCAGCAGCAGCTATACATGATGGTAAGGTTCTCCCTTGATCACAGTAAACACCCTGTAAAGCTGTTCGAGGAACAACAGTCTTATGATCTGATGTGAGAATGTGAGCCTTGACAGGGAGATGGAAGCATCAGCCCTGTCATAGATCTCATCTGCAAATCCCCAGGGACCACCAATTACAAACACTAACCTCTTCATGGGCAGCATAATTTTCTGTTCAAGCCACTTCGACAGTTCAAGTGTCGAATACTCCTTTCCCTTTTCATCAAGGATCACAACGTAATCTCCCTCCCTGAAAAACCCGAGGATTTTTTCCGCTTCTTTAATCTTCTTCTCACGAACCGGCATGTTGCGCGTATTTTTAATATCGGGAAGAGTAATGATTTCGAATGGAGTATATTTCTTTATTCGTTCTGCAAAACTACTGATACCTTTGGCAATATAATCCTCAGAAGTTTTTCCATTCAGCAATAATGCAATTTTCATAATTCCTGGCCCGACTTTTGTGCGATTAAGAATGCCGGATCATTACAAATTTAATAATTAAATAATGTGCTCCGGCAATTATAATTATGATGAGCGAGGCAGACAGGCTTTCTTTACTCATAAATTAAATTAAATTTGTAAGGCATTTGGCCTGACCAGTAAAATAAATATACGGAATTAAATGAGATTTGCAGCTTCAATTCTGACTATCCTTGTTTTAAGTTCAGCAGTTGCAGCAGGGCAGGACCAGACGAAGATCCCTGCTGGCATCTCGGTTGCCCTTAAGGCGGGTAATGCCGTGGAATTATCGAAATACATGAATTCTACCGTTGGCGTTACACTTCTTGATAAAGAAGATTTCTATAAAAAGAACGCAGCCGAAGCGATCCTGAAGGATTTTTTCGATGCATACCATGCAAAGGATTTTGTTATCCGTCACCAGGGCGCCAGGAATGATGCACAGTACGCCATTGGCAATCTTGAAACTGATAAGGGGAACTTCAGGGTTTATTTCCTTCTCAAGAAGGTTGGTCCCGATTTATTGATTCACACGATACGTATTGAATCGGACAGTGGAAAATAAAGTCCTCAGGGATTTCATCCTCCGGAGCCTCGCGGAAGATATAGGGTCCGGTGACCACACTTCGCTTGCATGCATCCCTGCTGAATCGAACGGGAAAGCCAGGCTCCTCGTAAAAGAGAACGGGGTGCTGGCCGGGAGCAGAGTTGCCGCCGAAATTTTCAGAATTGCCGATAAGGACCTGATCTTTGAATCTTTTATCAGCGACGGAAGTTTAATATCAAAGGGTGATGTAGTTTTTCATATATCAGGAAGCGTCAGGTCGATCCTGAAGACCGAACGTCTGATCCTGAATATCATGCAGAGGATGAGCGGTATAGCAACAAGCACTTATCAGTATGCTGCCAGGCTGAAAGGTCTTAAAACCCGAATACTCGATACCCGCAAAACAACTCCCGGAATGAGATTCCTCGAAAAGGAAGCTGTAAGGATAGGCGGCGGCTTCAACCACCGGATGGGGCTTTACGATATGATTTTACTTAAGGACAATCATATTGACTATGCAGGCGGAATAGAAAAGGCTATAAGACGGACACGGGATTACCTCGAAACCCATGACCTGAACCTGAAGATCGAGATTGAGGCCCGTAACCTGAGTGATGTCAAAAAAATACTTGAGACAGGAGGGGTCGACAGGATCATGCTCGATAATTTCAGCACCGGTGATACCCGTACGGCTGTTGAACTCATCGCAGGTCGTCTTGAAACAGAATCATCTGGTGGGATCACACTCGAAACAATCAGGGATTACGCCGAATGCGGAGTTGACTTCATTTCTGCAGGAGCACTGACCCATCATATCAAAAGTCTGGATATGAGCTTAAAGGCATTCTGATCCTGGTAGCTCAGCAGCGGCACGTGCAGGTCCAGGGTTAAGATTCATGTAAAAATCTTTAATGAATTTCAGGTATTCAGGCTAAATAAAATAACTTAGCACCTTTGTTGAACATGCCTGACCGATGAAGCACCGTATAAATATAGTTGTCATCGTCTTCCTTTTGCTGATCAGCTGCAAAGAGAAGGAAAAAGAAAGTTGGCTGACCCCCGGAAAAGCCCTGGTTTATTTTAGCAGGATTGAGAATGCCTGCATCAGGTATAAGGATCTGTGGGGGACTAATCTATATGGTCCTGTCATGATTATCGACAGATCAAACGGGAAGATTTTTGCAAATCAACCCGATAAAGAGGGTTTGCTTAAATACAAAGCAGGGATTTACACAGGCAACTATCCCAAAGAGAATCTTATACCTCAAATACCTGAAGATTTTGGTGGGATCCGGTTTGCCGTCACACCTCTGCCTCCCGCCGAAGATGAATTCAGGATCATATCGCACGCAATCCATAACCTGGTTCTGATTCACCTGGAATCTTCAGGCATCAGAGTGGAGGCTCCTGGTAAGCTTGCAAATCCCGATATGGATGAAAAGGAAGCAAGGATATGGCTTAAACTCGAATGGCATGCCCTGCAGAGGGCTATCGAGTCAGAAGGTGAAGTACGTAAAACAGCAATCAGGGATGCTCTGATATTCAGGGGCTCAAACAGGGAATTATATCCGGGGAACATTGATAAGGAAAACAGGTTCGAAACTTATTTTGGACTCGCCACTTTCACTCATACTCTTGTTTCAACAGATTCTGACGAAGACTTCAGATTCAGATTGTTCCATTATCTGCAAAGGATTTATAATAACCAGGCATACTCATTCAGGTTCGGATATATCCGGGGAGCGTTGTATGCAACCCTGCTTTATTACAATGGATTTGATTTCAAAACAATTAAAACCGGCAATTTTGATCTGGGCAAGCAGGTTGAAAAGGATTATCAGATCGAGCTGCCCCAGGTATGCAGGGACATAGCAGGGAGCTTAGCCATCAGCTATGATCTTGACAAAATTAATGCCGAGGAAGACATAAGGCTTAAGAAGATCCAGGAGAATGTAAAAACCGAGATGAAGAAATTCACTGAAGATCCCGTAGTCTTTCTTGAACTTGAGAGTCCCTATTTTGACTTCGAATCTGAAAATGTTCAGACGCTCGACACTCTCGGCATACTCTATTCCAAAGTGCGGATATCGGATAACTGGGGTAAGCTTTCTGTCGATAAGGTTGGCTGCCTTATCTCGAACAATTTCAAGTTCCTCCGGATTTCAGCACGGGGAATTAAGGAGAAGAACGGGCATATCTCTGGCGATGGCTGGATTCTTATCCTGAACAACGACTGGGAGATTGCACGGGTGAATGATAATTTTTTCCTTCGTCAGCGGATACCCCTTGGAAATTCCTGATGACCTCATTTATTAAGTTCTGCCAACCGCTCCTCCAGAGATCTGATCTTCAGTTCAGTATCTGATTTCTTCTTCCTTTCAAGCTCAATTATACCGGCAGGCGCATTGGTGACAAATTTCTCATTATCAAGCTTCTTCAGGACAGCTTCAAGAAATTCCCTGTAATACCCCAGGTCGGCCCGGATCCTCGAAAGTTCTTCGTCGGTATCAATACCGCCGCCAAGCGGAATAAAGAATTCTGTGGTGCGAACCATAAAGGAAACACTCCCTGCTTTCTTTTCAGAAATAAAATCAACAGATGAAAGCTTCCCCAGCTTCACGGCAACCGATAGAAATTCATTATCAAAGCCCTCCTTGTCTGAGCGTATGAAAAGTGCAACCGGATCCCTGTTGGGAATCTGGTTTTCTTTCCTGACCATCCTTATGGCGCTTACAATTTCCCTGACAACTTCAAATCGTGCCACAAGTTCCCTGTTATGCTTCTTTGATTGCGGCAATGCGCTCACCATGATGCTTTCGCCATCCTTTCTTTCGGAAATAAGCTGCCATATCTCTTCCGAGATAAAAGGCATGAACGGATGGATCAGGCGAAGGAGGCTGTCAAAAAGCAAAATGGTTGCATCAAAGGTGGTTTTGTCAATCGGCTTCTTGTATTCGGGTTTGATGATCTCAAGGTACCATGATGAAAATTCATCCCAGAACAGCCTGTAGGTATTCATGAGAGCTTCGGAGATCCTGAATTTCCTGAAGTTTGAATCAATTTCAGCCGTTGTTTTCCTGAGCATCTCATTCATCCATCTGACAGCATCAGCCGAGGAGGGAGGCTGAGGAATGCGGTTGTCAACCTTCCAGCCTTTCACCAGCCTGAAAGCATTCCAGATCTTATTGGCGAAATTCCTTCCCTGTTCAGGCAGGGAATCGTCGTACAGCAGGTCATTGCCGGCGGGTGAGCACAGCATCATTCCAACCCTTACCCCGTCAGCGCCGTATTTTTGTATCAGATCGAGGGGCTCGGGAGAATTGCCAAGCGATTTCGACATTTTCCTTCTTTGCTGATCGCGCACCAGTCCGGTAAGGTAAACATTGGCAAAGGGCTTTTCCCCCCGGTATGCGTACCCCGCGATGATCATCCTTGCAACCCAGAAGAAAAGGATCTCGGGAGCAGTGATAAGGTCGCTGGTAGGATAATAATACTTCACATCCGGATTGTCAGGCCGGTTTATCCCGTCAAAGCAGGTTATTGGCCAAAGCCATGAAGAAAACCACGTGTCCAGCACGTCTTCGTCCTGCCTGAGGTCGCTTATATTCAACCGGCGATCTCCTTTTTCCCTGGCAAGGGCCAATGCTTTTTCAGCATCTTCGGCTACAACAAATTCTCCATCAGCATAGTACCACGCGGGGATCCTGTGCCCCCACCAAAGCTGACGGCTAATGCACCAATCGTGAACATTCTCCATCCAGTGCCTGTACAGGTTCCTGAACTTCGAAGGATGAAGATGGATTTCGCCGTTCATTACAGCATCAAGCGCAGGCTTGGAAATATCCTTCATCTTAAGGAACCATTGGACGGACAGCCTTGGTTCGATGACTGCATTTGTCCGCTCCGACCGGCCGATCTTGTTGTTATAACCTACAACCCTGACAAGATTTCCGGTGCGCAGCAGTTCTTTCTCCGCGAGATCCCTGGCAGCGAACCTGTCAGTACCGGTAAACATTCCGGCCTGCCGGCTCATTGTGCCGTCATCGTTGAAAACGTCGATCGAAGGAAGCTTATTTCTCAGCCCTATTTCATAATCGTTGATATCGTGCGCGGGGGTTATCTTCAGGCAACCGGTTCCGAACTCCATGTCGACATAATCGTCGAATATGAAGGGGACCTCTCTGCCGGCCATAGGGACGATCACTTTTTTGCCTTTCAGGTGTTTGTATCTTTCATCTGCCGGATTGGCACAGACAGCGGTATCGCCCAGTATCGTCTCAGGACGGGTGGTTGCCACCATGACATAATTGTCCTCTCCTACAATCTTATAGCGTACATAGTAAAGCTTCGATTTTTCCTCTGTGTAGATAACCTCCTCATCCGATACTGCCGTCCTGGCCTCAGGATCCCAGTTCACCATCCTCACCCCCCTGTATATCAGTCCCTTGTTATAAAGATCAACAAAGACCTTGATTACTGAGGCCGATCTCTTTTCATCCATTGTGAAAAGTGTACGGTCCCAGTCACAGGAAGCACCGAGTTTTTTAAGCTGTTCGAGTATTATACCCCCGTGCTTTCGTGTCCATTCCCAGGCATGATCAAGGAACTGCTCCCGGGTAAGGTCTAACTTTTCGATCCCCTCCGATTTCAGCCTGGCAACAACCTTCGCTTCAGTGGCTATTGATGCATGATCTGTGCCAGGGACCCAGCATGCATTTTTTCCAAGCATACGTGCCCGGCGTACCAGCACATCCTGAATGGTGTTATTGAGCATGTGGCCCATATGAAGGACACCGGTCACATTGGGTGGCGGTATAACAATTGTATAAGGTTCGCGTTCATCCGGGACACTTCTGAAAAAACCATGTCTAAGCCAGTATGCATACCATTTGTCTTCTGTTTTTCCGGGTTCGTATTTTGAAGGTATTTCCATATCGACTGGCTTTGATTAAGGGTGCAAAAATACAAAAAATCGTGTTAGCTGTAAAATCAGGATAAAACAGTATCCGGTTGCAGCAGATGATGGTAACCCCTGTTGGATGCAGGTTTGGGCCGCAAAAATTAAAAATTCACCGGCAACGGCGACTTAGTCTCTTGATTTATTTAATTTTGTCAATTAAAAATCTGTCAATAAGCCATACAGAATGCCATCAATATCAGAAAGAGGCATTGCAATGCCGCCTTCGCCTATCAGGAAACTGGTTCCCTTTTCTGAGGATGCAAAACGAAAGGGAAGGATAGTTTATCACCTTAACATCGGCCAGCCCGACATCCCGACTCCCGATGTTGCACTGGACGCTATCCGGAACATGGACCTGAAGGTGATCGGGTACAGCCATTCAGCAGGGAATGAATCATACCGGCGGAAGCTTGCAGCTTTCTACCGTAAAATCGGGATCAATGTGGATTATACGCAGATCCTGATCACTACCGGCGGATCAGAAGCAATCCTTTTTGCTATGATGAGTTGTGTGAATCCCGGAGAAGAGGTGATAACTCCCGAGCCATTTTATGCAAACTATAACGGATTTGCAGTGACGGCAGGTATAAAGATTGTACCTGTAACTTCCGGCATCGAGAATGACTTTGCGCTTCCGCCAATCAGCGAGATCGAAAGGAAAATCACGAAGAAGACAAAAGGTATAATAATCTGTAATCCTAATAATCCAACTGGTTATCTTTATTCGAGGGAAGAGCTTTTCCTGATCAGGGACATCGTAAAAGAACACGATCTGTTCCTTTTCTCAGATGAGGCGTATCGCGAGTTTTGCTATGATGGTGCTGAGCATTTCCCTGCCCTTAACCTTGAAGGAATTGAAAACAATGTAATTCTTGTTGACTCAGTATCAAAAAGGTATAGCGAATGCGGAGTGCGGATCGGGGCTCTGGTAACAAGAAACCGCGAAGTATCCCTGACAGCCCTGAAGTTTGCCCAGGCACGGCTTTCTCCTCCCGGCATCGGTCAGATAGCCGGCGAAGCTTCGATCGACACGCCTCCCGAATACTTCGCAGAGGTAAACCGCGAATACACTGCAAGAAGGAATTTCCTGGTGGAATCACTCAACAGGATACCCGGCGTATATTGTCCGATGCCAAAAGGCGCCTTCTATACTGTTGCAAAACTTCCGGTTGACGATTCAGAGAAATTTGCACGATGGCTCCTCGAGGAATTCGAGTACAGGAACCAGACTGTCATGGTTGCACCGGCATCGGGATTCTATTCGACACCGGGGCTGGGGAGGAATGAAGTAAGGATAGCATACGTCCTGAAGATTGATGATCTCAGAAATGCCGTAGCCACACTGGCCGAGGCACTTAAAATATACCCCGGAAGAGTATAGAAATGGAAAATACTTTCAGCTGTCTTGCAATTGATGACGAACAGGGTTCCCTCGATACGATCAGGGAATTCTGCGCCCGACTTGGCTATCTGGACCTTGCAGGAACATATACCAACGCATTCGAAGCTGTAAATGCCCTTAACAGGAACCATGTTGACCTTCTTTTTCTGAATACGCACATGCCGGGTATATCAGGACTTGACCTGATGAAATCGCTGTATGACCCGCCGGTCCTCATTCTGACAAGCCCGTCAAGGGATTTTGCATGGGAAGGCTTTGAACACGATGCAGCAGATTATCTGATAAAACCTATCGGATTTGACCGTTTTTCGCGATCGGTAAGTAAGGCGATCCGTTTCCTGAGCAGAGAAAACCATACCGCCGGAAAACTATCAGGCGCTGATGAGGTTGCCCATGGATTTCTTATGGTAAAGGTTGAGTATACTACCATCAGGGTCAATCTGAATGACATATTATATATTGAAGGTCTCAAGGACTATGTGAAGATATACACCGAGGGCAAGCTGATACTCACAAAAACCACAATGAAGAATATTGGAGAGAAGCTTCCTTCACGCTCCTTTTTCAGGGTTCACAAATCATATATTGTATCTGTCGACAGGATTGACATGATTGAGAACAGCAGGATAGTGATCGGTAATCAAAGGATACCCATAGGTGAATCGTACAGGTCACTATTCTTCAATATGATCAACAAAAATCTGGTCTGATCGTTTACTCGTACCTGCGCCTTCTGAACCAGGTGTCCCTCAGCGATACGTCGAGATGTAAAGTGCAGAAGTTTTCGCGGAATAATCCGTTCCTGGTAGTTCCGTTCTGTCCGAGTTCAACTGCCACGTTTATAGTGCTCAGCCATCCTTTGAGCGGGAATCCTGCTCCTAAAGTAATTGCTTTGTAATTTAAAGGCACATTGTCAACTATAAGGTACGACTGTCGGTATTCCCCTCCGAACCGGTAGAGGATCATTCTGCTGGTACCTTTTTTGAGACCCTGCGACGGGAATTCGACTCCTACTGAGTATCTGTTGCCATCTCTTGTCCTCACAAGCGGGTTTGAGATATCAACGTCTTTCCAGCTTGATCGTTCGTAGTCGGCTCCTACTCTGAAGAACTCCTTTGAAACTAATATGCCAATGCCGTAATTCTGCGGTATGCTGTATCTATAGATCCTGCTGTTCAGAACCTCAGTCGCCCCCAGGGTTTCAATTGTTGTCACATTCTTTGTACCCAGGCTCTTTGCTCCGCTGTAAATCAGGCCTACGTTGTAAGTCCATTTTTTTATGCCGAACTGGTAATTCAGCCCGTAGTTGAAGTTGAAATTCGACAGATATGTCACATCCTTAAGTGAAAAGCTGAAGTAGTCGGATGATTCGGAGTGAGTAACATCGCCGAAGAGATATGCTGCGTTAAATCCCAGGGAAAGGTTTTTGATGAGTCGTACGGCGCCACCGATATAAGCCTGGTTAACGCCACCGTTCCCGGAGAATGTCTTGGTGTATGTAATACCGGATCCCTCAACCGGAGCTGTTGTACTTATATTGTATCCGATTGAGCTATAAGGAGCAAATCCGAAACTGGTTGTAAGCCAGGGGGTAACCCTGAAGCCCATCACAATATACTTCAGGTTCGCGTTTGCCTGTGACTGCTGGTCATTATTCGATTTGAAGCTTGTGTATTTTCCAAACACTCCCAGCTCAAAGATTGAAACCAGGCTGTCGATACCACTGTATGATGCCGGATTAAGCAGATTAATGGAACTTCTTGAAAGGAATGCTATACCTGTTCCTCCCATCCCCTTGCTGGGGCCTAAACTGTTCTCCTCAGGATAGCCGAGCCCGAAGGCTGAATAGGGCGAGGAAGTTGCCTGCGGAATCGCATACTGCAGGCTTAAAACCAGCATTAGCGGGAGCAGAAGAAATATCTTTGCAGTAATGCGCATTCAGGTTTAATAAGTTAAGTAATAAAGCCGAAGTTTTACAGGAGGTTTCTTACCCTCAACCACAAGCCTGTCAAGCGAAGACCTGAACTTTTCCTGGTCCACCCCGATAAGAAGTCCGTGATAGTAATCGACATAGGAGTCGGCCAGTTCATTATTTATGAAACTGGTAATATCGAAGGTGTATCTTGTGTCCTCCCTGAACATTGCATCATAATCAAAGGTTGCTCTCAGTGTATTTCCCTCATTATCTTTCAGGACTGAAATCAGCCTGTTTTCCTTGTCTGTGTCATACAGATTAAGGTCTGCAGGTAATTGGAATCCGTTGTAGCTGGTCTTTTCGGGTTCGACAACCAGATAGGCTTTCAGGACTTTCCATCTTCTGTCAAGAAGTATATTCTGCAGCGTAGGGAACAGAATCTTTGGCATGAGCCCGACTGAACCCAGCAGGAATGCCTCATTGCCCGAGGCGGCCGATGATATCTCGTTTCCATCATTTTTTATCTGGCTTAACGGTGAGCCGCCGAAATCGGACCTTACATTGTTGAACTGGTGCGATCCCTCCGACATTGCAATAACAATTTCCTTATTTTCAGGTTCTTCCTTATTGAGGTGATAGTATATCTTAAGCGCCAGGCTGTTCTTGTTGGCTTTGATGCCGATCACCGCTTTTCCGTTGACCGAGTCGGGGACCAGGACAAAACCTTTAAGATAGTCGGAGAACCATTCTGAAGAGGATACATTGATATCCTTTGTCCTTATATATGTAAAAAGTTGCTCTCCCAGGGCATCCACAGGAATCAGAACAACACTGTCGGCCGGGGAGTCGGGGGTCGGATAAAAGCTCTTTGATCCCACAGGTACGGAGTTAAATGAAAATGATGAATTATTGTACAGGTACCCATTATCAAACGGTACAATCTTTTCATCAAGCTGATGAATGCTTATGGTCATCATTGATGTGGTATCCCCGTAGTAGTAATTTGAATAGGCAAGGACGAACGCAGCCGAGTCGAATACTGCTCCGTCCTCTATATCCGCAAATGACTGGTAAGCGAGGTCAAAATAGGATTCGCACCTTACAGAGCCTAATACATCATCTTTGTAATAGCCTGTCAGACCTACTTTTGTGGAGGACGACGCAAGAGAGTCGAGAAGAATTGTGGAAAGGTCGATCCTGAACGTGTCAATTATCTGTAAGTTTGTCTGCGAATCAATAAAATCTTTCCCAATGGTAAATTCATTGGTTTTTGTACAGGATGAAAATAACAATACTCCTAAAGAGAAAGCGCCCAAAACCAAGGAGGAAATCTTTGAAACTGAGGAGATTTGGCTCTCCTTTTTACCCCACAATATACCCATCTTCAGCTTTTCTGTTTATGCAAAGCAATATTAAAACACGATGGGAACAAAGCAAAGTATACAAACAAGGGAAAAGCGTAGACCTACAGGCTCTTTGAAAAGATATTATTAAAACTTTAAGGAATCAGGATTTGAAAAAACGCCGCGACATTAAAGATTTATCGATTGTTATTAGTATCTGGTCTACGATTTTAAGGCATATATCTACTAAGCTTTTTATTGAATAGCGCTACCGATAGTTTTGTGAGGATTATTAATAAACAACAGGCAAGAGATGACGAACAAAGAGATTAAGAATTGGGTCAAAGCCATGTTTTTGATCCTGGCTATTCCTTTCTTAAATTCGTGCGACAGCGGGAGTGATGAGGAACTGGTTGGGAACTGGGTAGAACTGTCTGACTTTGACGGGATACCACGTACAGATGCAATTGGCTTTTCGATCGGATCTAAAGGCTATATAGGTACAGGCTATGATGGAACTGACAGGAAGAGCGATTTCTGGGAGTATGATCCTGTAAAAAACTCATGGACCCAGAAAGCTGATGTCCCTGGCATCGCCCGTAATGGTGCAATAGGCTTCGGGACTGACACGAAAGGTTATGTTGGTACCGGATTTGACGGTAAGAACAAGCTGAAGGATTTCTATGAGTTTGATCCTGTTTCAAATACATGGACTCAGAAAGCTGACTTCGGAGGATCAGCCAGATACGGCGCCATAGCCATGACATTAAACAACAAGGGGTATGTCGGCAGCGGTTATGATGCAAGCTTCCTGAAAGACTTCTGGGAGTATGATCCTGCAACTGATACCTGGACCCAGAAAACAAGCATCGGCGGCAGCAAAAGAAGGGATGCGGCATGCTTCGCTATCGCCGGTAAAGGTTACGTCATGACCGGGATCGATAACGGTGAGTTTCTTACAGATATGTGGGAATATGACCCGAGTGCCGACTTGTGGACGAAGAAGCGGTCAATTGCGAACGTCACCGATGAGACCTTTGATGATAAGTACACAACAATTGTCGGTACAGGGAAGGTAGGACTTTCAATTGGCGGCAAAGGTTATCTTGCTACCGGCGGCCAGACCTCTGGCGTAGAGACATGGGAATATAATC
>JBAVOD010000148.1:0-5573 GCA_049691735.1 Bacteroidales bacterium | reverse complement strand
CGGCGTTTTTATCCTTTTGTTTTCCTTTGGGATCTTTCAGGGTGGCAACAATCTGTCGGGCCAGACAGGTACAAAAACCGTTCAGCAAAAAACAAAAGCTGCACAGACGAAGTCAAAATCAGTTCAGACAAAAACTAAACCTGCCCAGACCGGCTCAAAATCTTCGCAGACAAAGCCAAAACCTGTTCAAAAGAGTTCAAAACCCACAACACCTGTTAAGCCCAAAGAAGCCGGAATCGTCAGGATCGGTACGCAAATCTGGGCCCTTGCAAACCTGAATGTAACAACCTTCCGGAACGGCGATTCAATTCCTGAGGCAAAAACCAACAAAGAATGGGTCGCAGCATGTGAATCGGGAAAGCCTGCATGGTGCTACTATAATAATAACCCTGCATACGCTTCAAAATACGGTAAACTGTACAACTGGTATGCGGTGAACGATCCCAGGGGATTAGCTCCGGCTGGCTGGTCATTGCCATCTGATGCGGATTGGATTAATCTGGCAAACTTTTTGGGAGGCCCCGGAATAGCCGGCAAGAAAATTAAAAGCCCTACCGGATGGATTGATGATAACAGCGGGACCAACGAAACCGGATTTACCGCCCTGCCTGGCGGTTATCGCACCGAGAACGGAACTTTTCTCAACCTTGGCAGTATCGGTTCATGGTGGAGTTCGACAGAAAGCAAGTCCAACAGCGCTTTTGACTTTTTCCTTGCTTTAACCAGCGGACTCGACCGAAGCAATAGTCCAAAACAACGCGGAGAATCTGTTCGTTGTATCAGGAAATAGGAAGTAACCGGGATTTACTCCGGCCTTAAATATTTAGTCATAAAATGGGGTCGCCGCAATAGACTTTCCGCCCGCACTTTTTGCAGAATTTACCCATCCACACTTCATCAAACTGGTCCCTAAAATACCTTAATTCAAATTCTTTCAAAATTAAAATGCCTGAAATCCTGTTTACACTGAATTATCGCCCAACCGACAGGCAGGGTCCGCGGCATTCGGGAAAGGGTCACTCCATATCGTAACTGGCATTACTCTTTCTGGCAATCAGGGTAATATTCTTAATAAATGTTGATTTACTGTCAGTATACTTTTCTCTGTCATTTTTGAATTCTTCAGCAAGTTTTCTTTTTAATCTCGCGTAATCAGCCGCCACCTTTTGGTTTTTAACCAGATAGTCGCGGAACACTATTTCGTCCCAGTCTCCGGGATATCTTACGTGAATATGAAATGTCTGTCCGGTGATCCCGGATTCTGAATACCCTTTGGCAAACATCATATGTGGCGGAGGATTTTCAGGTTTTGGGATAAAGTGATAGTTTAATTTCCGGAGCTTTTTAATCAGGTCATCACAATTTGTGATATCCGGTATTTCGAGTAAGAAGTCTATTGTTGGTTTCGCACAAAGCCCGGGTACAGCTGTACTCCCGATATGCTCAACCCTGGATATGAATTTTTTCCCGACAGTTTTTATGATATTCCTTTTTTCGATTGATGCCAGTTGAGGCCATTCAGGATCATAGTCAACTATTTTGATTGGAAATAATTGTCCAAGTTCACCAGTCGTTAATTGGTTAAGGTCTTTGGTCATTTAAAAACAGTGTTGTGAAGGCGGATTAAGTATCAGAAGGTTTCTTTAAAAACTCCAGACGTTTCTGCACTTTTAGGACATATTCAGGTGTTATCCTTGTTTTCGAGTTTTTCCACGTATTCAGAAATCTCTGGTAGTAATAAATAGCTCTCTCTTTGTTTTTTAGCTTCTCATCATAGATATTGGCAATATACATGTTGATATTAGGATCGTTATTGATAGCATAGGCTTTCAGATAACTGGCTATTGCATCCCTATAGTCTTCGTTTGACTTTTGTGATTCTGCACATAACAAATAAGTCAGCCCTGCCTGGGAAATTATAGGCATAAGTATCTTTAGAACCTTTTTATAGTAAAAGACACTACTATTCATGTCTTTGATCCTGTTATAACATTGTCCGAGATAGCTGCAAGTCTCATAATCAACCGAATCGGCCCTGTAAGCCTTTAAAAGGTAAACGATAGCCTCCCTGGGCTGAAGATTGAATGAATATCCAATGCCTATTCTTTTTAGATATAGCTTTGAAGAGTCTCCTGATGCCAGAACGACCAGGTAGTCATCAAGTGCTCTTTTTGTATATTTTTTTGAATAATTGAGCTGAGCACGCCTGATATACAGGTCCATATCAGTCGAATCAATCCCAATTCCCCTCGATAGAAGCTTAACCGCAGTATCATACTGCATTGTAGCTGCATACAGGAATGAGAGGTTCTTTATAACAGTCAGGTTTTTGTTATTAATGGCTAATGACTTGTTATATAAATCTATGGCATCCTCATAATCTTCTTTCTTCAATGCTGCAAACGCCAGTTTATCGAGGTAAACAGTGTTGGCTGAGTCTCTGGCTAAAAACCTTCTGTAAATCTTGATTGCATCATCAAATCTGTTTGACTGCATGTAAATGCCAGACAAATAAAATGCATATATCCATTTGGTTGAATCAAGTGAGCAGAGTCTGGCAAGGAGGGGTTCAGCCATCCTGAGTTTGCCGTTGCCGTAATATTCTTTTGCCAGCGAAAAACTATAATTCAAATTATCAGGACTCAGTTCCGAAGCCCGGCGATAACAGTCAAATGCCTTGTCATCGTCAGTCAGGTTCTTATACGCAATACCCATCCTGTAATAGATTTCCGGATTTAAACTATCGTATGCCAGGATAAGACTGCATGTATCAATCACTTTCTCATATTCCCCGTTGAGGAGCATCAGGTCAATCCTGGTACCTGCCTTTGAATTCTGTGCATTTAAGTGAATTAACAGGCAGAAAAAAATAATTGAAATCAAAGAAATATGTTTCATGGTTTTGATACTATTGAGATTCTAACTACTTCAATTGCACCCGGAGTCCGGGATTTGGCTTTTGCTCCGTGCCCCCCGCTCCCTGCTCCCCGCTCTTTCTTTTGCTCTGTGCCCTGCGCATCTTGCTCTGTTCCCTGTCCTCTGTGCCCTATGCCTTCCGCTCTGACCTCCTGTAAATATACCAGTACGCCAGCGGGATAAAGAAAAGACTGACAACCGTTCCAAGCGACATCCCCCCTATCAGAGCCAGAGCCATCGGCCTCTGCAACTCTGACCCGATACCCTGACTGAACAGGATCGGGGCGGTGGAGATAAGCGATGCCATGGCAACCATTATTATCGGCTTCAGACGTCTTGATCCTCCCGCATAAATTGCCTCTTTCAACCCCAAACCTTCCCTGCGGAGATTATTAATAGTATCTACTTTAAGTATAGAGTCATTGATGATCACCCCCGACATCACAATCAGCCCGATCATCGTCATAATATTGATCGTCCCTCCCCAGAGGGTTACCAGCAGCAGTGCACCGGCAATATCGATAGGTATCTCAAGAAGAACAATCAGCGGCTGGGTGAGCGATTCAAACTGGGCGGCAAGGATGAAATAGAGAAGAAGAAGCGCGACTAAAAGAATTACGGCCAGCTCTTTAAAGAGCTTCTGTCCCGTGATCAAAGCGCCGCTGAAATTAACAGAGAGATCCGGATCTGAAGTAACAAGGTTTCTTATTGAAGTGGCAACAACCGATGGCGTGTTCGTCACTATCTTCATGTTTACCGGTACGTACTCACCATTCATCCCTCCCTTAATAGTTTTATAATCATGAACCCTCTCCACACTAACAAGTTCCCTGAGAGGTACAGATTTGCCTGCCTTGCTTAAGACCGATTCATTGAAGAGGATCTCCCCTGTCTGCTTTTCCTTATCCGACAGAACAATCGGCAGCAATTCATAGGATGCCCTGAGCTCACCAATATCATTTTTGTTCAGAGATGTTTTGAGCGTATTATATAGGGTCATTGGCTCAACGTCGTACAGCAGGAGCCTGTCGGGATCAATTTTCAGAAGTATCTTATCCTCAAGGGGAGGATTGGAAATCCCGGCGCCGGGATATTGTTCCTGCATCCTGGAAACAATGCCGGTCATGCGTTCAACAGGCGGAACCTCTTTTTCTTTCATCATGCTTACCTCTGCCACCAGGGGCATCTCAGAAGCTGAAAAAATCTTTTCGAATATGTTCTGCTGGGCTGCAATATTGACAGTGGCGCCCGGGTAGTTTTTGGTAAGGAAATCATAAGAGTTCCTTTCAATCGCCTCCCTTACCCTGAAGTTTTTTGCTTTTATATAAACTTTCGACTGGGTGTACGACTGATCATAATCACGGTTGAAGAGGAACTGCTGCTCACCGATAAATGCGTTTGTCTGAAGAGCCATCTCCCCGTTCGCCTCTGTCATCTGCCCGATCCTTTTAAGATTCTCGTCAAGATCGATGTTCTCGTTCCAGTCAACCGACACAACAAGTTCATCCTGGCGCACTGCCGGGAACTTCTCCTTTTCCATCGTAACGAAAAAACCGATCATAACCAGGATTATCAATCCGAATGTGATCATAGTTGCAGTTCTGTATCTGAAAAAGAAGTTCATGCCGCCTTCGTATCTGTCCTCAAGGTGTTTAAGGCTTATCTTCTTAACAAGCCTGGTCAGCACCCCTTCCTTTCCGTTCCTGTAAAGCAGGTAGTAAATTGTGGGAAGAAGTGTGATACCAACGATCAGTGATACTCCCTGTCCTATCACAATTGCAATTGCCTGATCATAGAAAAGTGCTCCCGATATGCCGCTGAGGAAAATAAGTGGTATAAAAACAGCACAGGTAACAAGCACTGATGAAATAAGCGGTGTTATCACCTCATTTGTTCCCTTAACGCAGGCATCGATTAGCGAAAGCCCCTTGTCGATCCACTGAGTTATGTTTTCTATGACCACAATTGAGTTGTCAATCATCATTCCAATGCCGAGGATCAATCCTGCAAGCGAAATAATATTTATTGACAGGCCAACCAGGTAAAAGAAGAGAAGGCTTATGACAAGTGTTGCCGGGATGCTGAATCCTATAATCAGTGGTGATTTGCCATCCTTGAGGAAGAAGAACATGAGCAGGAATGCCAGTATTCCGCCTGCCAGCAGGCTCTGTCTCAGGTTTGAGATCGAGTAGTCGAGGAGCCTTGTCTGATCCTGCGATATCTCGAACTGCATCTGCGGGTAATCCTTCCTGAAGATATCAAGCATCTCCTTCATTTTGACTTCCAGAGAAGCCATCTTCGCAGTTGACTCCTTGATTATTGCCAGCGATATTGCCCTGCTGCCGTTCGAATAGTATTCACCCCTAGGCCTTTCCTGCCTCATCCCGACCTCGGCAACATCCTTTACCCGGAGTATCCTGGCGCCCGACTTAAGATAAATATCCCCGACATCACCAAGCTCTTTGAGATACGAGCTGAACTCAAGGTTATAGAGGTATTTACCGCCCTTGACAAGTATGCTTCCGATATTGATGTTGTTAAGCTGAACCGCCTCCGTGATATCATTGTCGGTAATGCCGAGGCTGCTCATCTTCTTTTCATCGGGACTAATATAGATCTCCCTTTTGATCTGTCCTGTAATATCTGCCATTCCGATC
>JBAVOD010000147.1:0-1953 GCA_049691735.1 Bacteroidales bacterium | reverse complement strand
GATACATGGGATCCATTACTGGGGTGCGCAGGCGATGATCGTTCTTGTGGGCCTGCATATGATAAGGGTCTTTATCTGGGGAGCATATAAGCGTCCGCGTGAACTTATATGGCTTGTCGGTGTGGTGCTTTTGCTGCTGACTGCTATCATGAGCTTTACAGGGGTATTATTGCCATGGGATGAGGTTGGTTATTTTGCAGCAAAGGTAGGGACCAACATTGCAGGTACATTTCCCGTGATAGGAAACTGGATCAAAAAAGTCATTATCGGCGGGACCGATATGGGCCAGTTGACACTTTCGCGCTTCTTTATTATGCATGTGGCCATCATACCGTTCATTCTGCTTGCACTTATAATAGCACATCTGGTGGCATTCAGACAATTCGGAAGTGTTGGCCCATGGGGGAAAAAACATAAGGACCGTTCTGATCCGTTCTGGCCCGACCAGGTATTTATGGACATATTACTGGCAATGATTGTCCTGCTGGTTTTAGTTGTTCTTTCTGTTTATCTAAGGGCACCTTTTTCAGGATCTGCCGATCCTCTCGATACATCGTATCATCCTAAGCCGGAATGGAATTTTTTATTTTTATACCAGGCATTAAAGGCATTTAAAGGCGTATGGGAGCCGGCCGGGACAATAATGCTTCCTTTGATCTTAGTATTATTTCTCTTTTCAGTACCTTTCATTGACAGATACAGGGAAAGAAATCCTATCAGGCGCCCAGCAATAATTATTCTTGTTTCTGTATTCTTTTTTGGTGTACTTGCACTGACCATTATAGGGAAAAACAGTGTGCCCGGCATAGGAGTTGTCAGGCCATCCCAGACAAAAATAGAGTTGCCGGCGAATACAACTGCAGAAATCAAGGATGGACATAGTTTATTTATGTCCAATAATTGTGCGGTTTGTCACAGCATAAACGGTTCGGGAGGTACTGTGGGCCCTGATCTGTCGCATGAATCAGCCAAAGGGTTATCGGACGGATGGATTGAACAGCAAATCAGGGATCCGAAAAGCCATTTTCCGAATAGCATTATGCCTGCATTCACCAGTCTGACACAACCGCAGCTTAAATTAATTGCAGAATACCTGCTGAATGTGGATAAGGGTTTTGCTGCAATAGCGGAGGAAAAAGCACCCGTTCAGAATTACAGCAATGAGCCTTTGCAAAACTCAAATGTAAGGTCACTCACCGGCCTTGCCGCTTCAATAATAGGCAACCCTGAACATGGTTACATATTATTCAGGCAGCAATGTGAAGGATGTCATGGTGTTGATGGTAAAGGTGGAGTCCCGAATCCCGGATCTGATGCAGGAGCAGTTCCTGTTCTGAATCCTGTTTCGCGGAACTTTTTCAGCAACGATGTTATGGCCTTTGTTCAGAATATTGATACTGTCATACAGCATGGCATGGTGCCGCCCGGACCTCATCCCGCATTGAGAATGCCTGCATTCGGGGATTCCCATACATTAACCCAGCAACAAATTTCACAGATTGAATCATATGTTTTGAGTATCAATAATGTCGACCGTGCTGAAATATTGAATCCTGGCATTAAACCGCAGTATTTTGCATGGGTTTCGGTGGCTGTCTTTTTAATCCTGGGTATTTCGCTTCTGATCTACGGTTATTTCAAATTCAAAAAGAAGAGCGACACCGGATAATCCTTTCCTGAAGAGTTTCCCGCAGATTTTCGCAGAGTCTTAGCCGTTGCGGGGTGCGGGTTGCGAGGTGCGGGGAGGAGGTAGATGGATTTCCAGCTGATCTGCCCAATTACCGCCAGCCTGCAACTTGAACCATGCAACCTGCAACTATCTTGAAGAATTTCTCGCAGAGTCTTACGCTGATTTTCGCAGAGAATCAAGATAATAGCGTATTTCATAGCCTGCACCTCCTTCCCTCTTAGGGCTACTCTTTGTACACATCTTTTTTAATCGATAAAGGAATC
>JBAVOD010000146.1:0-8756 GCA_049691735.1 Bacteroidales bacterium | reverse complement strand
ATATTTTTTTTATCCATGGAATGAGGCGATATCCGAGTACAGGCTTATGACAAGCTGGGATACTACAGTAGATGAGATTGAGAAGTTCGTTTCCCTTCTTGCAGAGGAACTCAACAGGAGATAAATTCAAAAAAAAACCGGGCCTTCCGACCCGGTTTTCCGATATAAGTATTGAACCTGTATTTACTTGAGAGTAAAGTTTATTGGTACACTAAACCACACAGGGACCGGCTTGCCGCCGTGTTTACCTGGTTTAAATGGAGGAAGTTGTTCAACGACTCTTATGGCTTCTTTGTCGAGTTCGGGATCAACCGGCTTCAGAATGGAAACCCTGTCGACAGTGCCTTTTGCAGTAACACAAAATCTGACGATCACTTTTCCCTGGATATTGTTTTCCTTCGCAACTTCCGGGTACTGGGTGTGTGCCGAGATCCAACTTAACAGTGCAGTTTCACCTCCCGGGAACGTTGGCATTTCTTCCACTACAACGAAAGGTTCTTCTTCTTTTTCTTCCTGCTGGACCTCTTCTTTCACAGGCTGAACGTCTTCAACAACTTCCTGGTTCTTGACTTCGGTTTGAGCCTGATCTGCCGTCATAAGTCTGACGGCGTCCTCAGGTTTAACGGAGTCGACAACAACAGGAGGAACGTACCTGGCCAGCTGTTGCTGCTCAGCAGGGGGTGGCGGAGGTGGCGGGGGAGGGGCGACCGTTTCGGTCGGCGTATTCAGGTTCTCCAATTTGATTTCTACTGTGCGTTCTGTCCGCTTCGACTGATTTTCAAGAGCTTTGGCGTTCAGGTAGGGTGTAATCACGGCAGTAGCAAGAATTAGTATCCCTACACATAACGAAATTATTACATTTCGACTGTATCTCTTCCGGAGCTTATAAGCTCCGTACTCCTTGTTCCTTCCTTCGAACACTATGTCGTCAAAGGCAGGAGCTTTATTTAAATCTTTTTCCATGACCATACAGTTTTAACGTATTAGTTGGCTGAAGACTTTGCAGGTGTAGTTGCTGCTGTGGGAGTTATCCCCGCCGCTTTTTCCACCATTTTGTCTTCATACCATGCAATGGGAACAACCGTGTACCGTGCGATTCCGCAGATATTCATCTCATCGAGTATATCTACAAAATCACCATAATTTGCCTTCTTATATGCTTTAATAAGCACAATGGGGCCGGTATCATCTTCCGTCTTGAGCTCACTCACCGCACGCCTTGCTGAATCCTGTGAAATTTTGATTTTACCGCTGATTACCTGCTGGTTAAAATCTTCAATCTTCTTGAACAGAGCCCGGTTTTTCTCGAGAAGTACCCGGCGGATACCATTTGCGCTGAGATCTGTCTCCTGGAGGGGTGGAGGATTATTGTAATCCTCTGGTTTTACTATTCCAGGATAATAATAGACCTTATCATCAGGGCCCAGTATTATATTCCAGGTACGACTTGCTGAGATCCTTGGAGCTTCCTGTGGTCCTTTTAACTTCTCCGGAAGATTAATCTCCATCACTTTGGATTTGGCGAATGCGGTTGTAAGCATAAAGAAGGTTATGAGCAGACACATCAGGTCGACCATCGGCGTCATATCGATGTGAGGCGGATGCTTTGTTGCTTTCTTCTTTCCGCCTTTTGCACCTTTTTCCTCTTGAATAATTTCTGCCATATCTTCTATTGTTGCGTTTGTTGAATTTCGCTGGGATTGATCTTAACCGCTTCCAGGCTTGTAACAAGATTGAACTTATAGACATTCTTGTTAGTAAGATTATCCAGAACTTTTTGCACAAAAGGGAACTCGGCTTTTGCATCTCCCCTTATGTCTGCCTGGATATTCGGATTGATCTTCCTGGCGTACAGGATCCACATCGCCAGCTGGTTATCAGCCGAATCCAGAGGAATTCCAACCTGATATTTTTCTTTTTCCTTTCTGTCCTTGGCATCGAGGAAAGCTTTCATATCCTGAATAGGGACTCCCATGGCTGAAGGCATCTTTTCAAAAGTCCTCAGTTCAGCCGGGGTGAACGTGATGCCGTAGTTCTTTCCCATCTCCTCGAGGATCTTGGGTCTGTACTTCAGTATTGTGTCCTGTCCGTTATCAAAGTTTATGTAAAGCTTGTCATCCTTGGATATAAGAAAAGTCATGATATTGAAATCAGGAGTTGGTTTCTCTGATATTGAAAAGGGTGTATCAACAGTAGCCGGTTCAGGTTGCCTCATTGTGGTTGTGAGCATCAGAAATGTCAGAATCACAGCGAATGTATCAACCATCGGCGTCATGTCGATCCGGGGTGATTTCGTCGGTAATTTGATCTTTGGCATTGTAATTCTTTATTTTTTAATTGAACCAAAAGATAAATTTAATACTATTTTTCCTTTAATGATGCGGCAAAATTCTGTGTCAGACTGAAACCGGCTTCATCAATTTTAAATGTGTATGAATCAATAGTTGAGGAGAAATAGTTGAATGCTATGATTGCCAATGTAGATCCGGTGATACCGAATGCCGTATTGACAAGCGCTTCAGATATTCCTGTAGCAAGGGCAAGAGCATCGGGTGCGCCTGACTGAGCAAGAGCAGCGAATGCACGGATCATACCGAGAACGGTACCGATCAGCCCTATTAACACTGAAATTGAAGCAAGAGTTGAGAAGATGACCATATTCTTTGAAAGCATCGGCAGTTCGAGAGCTGTAGCTTCCTCGAACGATTTCTGGATCGAAAGGATCTTCTGATCCTTCTCAAGTTCCTTATCCTTTTGAAGGTCACGATACCGTGCCAGCCCGGCTTTCATTACATTTGCCAGCGAACCCTTTTGGTTGTCACATGTTTCAAGTGCCTCTTCAATCTTATCCTCAGCAAGAAGGACCTGAAGTGTGTGAACAAATGAATTTATCCTGCCTTTACCTTTAGCTCTCGAAAGAGTGATAACCCTTTCGAAAATGAAGATGATAAGTGTAAGAACGCAGGTCATCAGGATAGGAACAATAAAACCACCTTTGTAAATTATTCCCAGATAGTTATGCTCAAGCGGCGAACCCTCATTGTTCCCGCCTTCGAAATTAACAGGGTTACCCATTATTTTGACGAACAAAAAATAGGAAACCACAAAAGCTATTAAAATAGCACTTACTGCGAACACATTCTGCAGCGCATCTTTGAACGAACTTCCTTGTTTACTCATTTTATCGAATTTGTTTAGGTTATGAATTTACGATCTGCAAATATATATTTTCAAATGTTTTTTCACAATATATGAAAAAAATATTCTCATTATTATAAAATGGCACGGCACTATTACTAAATCCAAGACCGCCCAATATATCTGCTACCCTATAAAACATTTGATTTTCTTTCCTAAAATTTAGTTAACATCTATTCCTTTTCGAGTTTAAAATTATAAACCCGCGATTTTGTAATCGGTTCTTCTACTGTCTTATAACCCTTGGCGCTTGCTACCAGAACGTCCGATTCCTGAGGAATCTCAAACTTATACTCGCCTTTCTGGTTTGTAAGGATTTCGGCCGCTGTATCCTTTACCTTTACTGATGCATAGGATATCGGCTGGCCGGCCATGTCGGTTACCACGCCCCTTATCTCATTGGGATTTATTCCTTTTTTGACAGATGCCTGGTAATCCTGCACCCACTTTATTGTGCTCTTTACCTGTGCATTATTAGGATCTATTTCAAGTATTTTGTTGTAGTCCTCTGCAGCCTTTGCCAGGTAACCAAGCTTTCCTTCAAGGGTCTTTTCCTTCCCAGCTTCACTTGTCTCCAGGTAGCCCAGCCCATTATATGCTTTTATTTTGTTTTCCTTGCTGTTGGGATTGACATTCAGCATCCGCTGGTAATATTCCTTTGCAAGTGTATAGTTGTCGTTTTTCATAGCAAGATAACCTAAATAGGAAAGGGCTTCGACAATGTCACTTTCATTCTTTACAGAATCCTTCTGTGCGATTTGAAGCACTTTTTCAAACTTGGGCTTTGCAAGACCCTGCTTTAAATCCGGATCCATCCTTGCAGAATTACGTGCTATCCGCAGATAAGCAGGCAAATAATCGGGCGATTTGCCCAGGACAATGTTAAACACCGAATCGGCCGATTTATAGTTCGCAGCCAGAGAATAAGCGTTTGCAATCTGCATATATTCGGCGAGATTATCCGGACTTGAAGGATCCACAATTTTCAGCCACGTCTTTGCAGCATCATTAAACTTTCTGAAGGTATAATAACTGGATGCCATTTCACTCAGGAGGGCTCTCCGCTGCGACGGGGTAATGGATCCCTGAGGACCTTTGAAATTCAGGGCTTTGTTGTATTCAACGAATGCCCTGTCTATTTCCTTGTCGGCGGCTGTAACCTGGGTCTGAATGCTTGCTACCTTGGCCGAAAGTTCATCAAGCGCCGGTTTGAGCTTAGCCTTTTCGGCAGCTGAAGCTGATGAATACCTTAATTTTTCCCTGTCGAGACGTGTATTGAGGCTGTTAAGCTCATCTGCCAGTTTAGGATAATCCTGGTTCTTTTTCAGAAGTATCCTTGCCATATAGTGATAGTCTTTCTCAAGGAGGTATTCAGGTGGGACTGTCTTGAAAAGTTCTTCCATGTACTCAAGAGCTTTGTTGTAGTCAGGATTTTTCTTTTCAAAATATGAATACGCGGCCAGACGATTCATATAACCGCGCGATTTATCAACAGCCAGGATCTCCTTGACAATCTTTATGACTTCATCATAGTCGCCTGCATAAAAGAGTGAGTTTACGTACTTGATCTTTGCGGGGATGTTTCCTGCGGTAAGATCGAGGTATTTCTTAAAGTTTTCCTTCGATTGATCAAGCCTTCCCGCACGCCAGTAAAGCTGCCCCAGTTCGCGGTAGGCAGGTGCGTAGTTCGGGTTGAGCCTGATGGCCTCTTCAAAGTTTTGTATTGCTGCCGGGAATGCCCGTCCCTTCATATAAACATAGCCTATCTTCATGGCAGCTGTAGGCGACTGGGGATCGGCAAACTGTGCCAGGTTATAGTACTTTATGGCATCCGATCCGTCGTTAATCATCATATAGATATCACCTGTTATCAGGTATATTTCAGGATTCTTCGGATCGATCGTAATTGCCTGTCTTACAAGAGGAAGGGCCAAAGTAGTATCAACTTCTCCGTCCTTCTCGTACGACTCAGCCAGCTTGGCAAGTGTGAAGGCATATTCCTTGGCGGGAGGAACTATTTTTTTAATGTTTTTATATGGAAGAAGAAAGCTTTTTGCTTTTGCACGCATCTCATCGGCGGTTTTGTCGTCGCCGAGATAGAAGGCAACCTTTGCAAGGCCAACGTAATTGAGAGGGTTATTTGGTTGGGCACTCACCCCTTCGTCGTAGGCTGATTTAGCTTCCTTTGCCGCTACGGCAAGTGAATTCGATATTGTATCGGCAAAATAATCGAGCAGATAGTTCTCGCCGAGGTAAAAATAATTTAAGCTGTTTCCGGGATCTTTCTGGATCAACGCCTTATACATGTCGGTAGCCTTATCATACGACTCACTTTTTGTAAGCTGAATAGCGGTATTCAGATCCTGTCCCCGAACGCTGACAACCGGAATGATTGATAGCACACCTGCCAGCAGTAGAGCCGGCTTTAAAACTGAACGTTTCATAACTCTGTAATTTGGTATCATTTATTGTTTCTAACCTTGGCTAACTCTCTTGATATACTTTTCCCTTTTTCCTTTCTGTTTTATTTCATTATTCAATGTCTGATCTGCACAAGCCTTATCGGCATCGTTGCAGGAACAAGTCCCGACTTCAGCACAATCCTTTGCCCCTGCTCGCCTGTTGCCCATTGGATGAATCCCGACCCGAGCCCCTTGAACGTCTCCCTCGAAATCAGATATACCTCCCGTACAAAAGGATACGATTTGTCGTAGATTGATCCCTGGTACGGGCGGTAATAATAGCCGTCATTGATGAACTCCTGTGAAACCGCCACCACGTTCACCTTTTTCAGAAAACTTGTGCTGAGCGAATCATTTTTATCACTTATCCAGTTTACGCTTATTATACCCAGTGCGTCAGGGTTCTTCGAAACATAATCAATTACCTCCGGATTGGTCTTCACGGCAAAGAAGTTGCTCCCAAGGGTATCTCTCAGGTCAAATCGTTCCCTGAAATACCTGATGTTGCCTGATTTGTTGTTGTCGAATATGACTTTTAAAGGACCTAATTTAGATTTCGGGTCTATCTCCTTCCAGTTCCTGATTTTTCCTGTGAATATGTTCCTTACTGTTCCATAATTCATCAGTGTATCAAGATTCTCTTTATTTGTGATGAGGGCAAGTGCGTCATATGCAAATGTAATTGTTCTTGCCACAATAAGATCGTCCCTCAGGTACTGTACCTGTTCATCCGTAAGCTTTCTGCTTGTGACTACCACCGGGACGGAATCGTTCATAAAATAATTTATGACGTCGTATTCGGGCATGTATTCGGGTGTGACCTTTGCATTGTGATACAGGCTCGTAAATGTAAAAACTTCAGTATCAATAATCGGCTGAAAAGACTCATCCACCGCAATTTTGATGTTCCCGCTTGTCGGAGTTTCAATTGGCTTTCTCGGACCGCCTGAGTTACAGGAGGTTGCCAGAAGAATAATTACAGAAATGACCGGTAATATTCTTCCCGGTCCCCATAATCCCCTTGTACTGCGTTTCACTGTGAATCTGGTTAGATAGTTAAGGAACGCAATATTAATAATTTTTTGGCAAACTTCTAATATTCTCATACTCTTTAAATTTCTCAGTCCGTGAAACCATTCTACATTGAATTACTGCAAAGTACATGCCAATAATTGCATTTCAACGCCAATTTCCCGAATACCGTTTTATCCATTTCAACTGGCCTCCCATTATCATTTCATTCATCCTCCCGGTGCTTTCTGAAAAATAGCTCCGCAATTTTCGAATATGTCCTGAAAGCCCTGTACACGCCATAGAATATAAAGCTGGAACCCATGATCACGAGTACGGCTTTGTCCATATAGGTTTTGTTAAAGTAGAAAATCAGATAGATTCCGATTCCCAGATAAAAGATTACCATAAATATACTAAAAATTGCGGAAACCTGTTCCATGATTTTATTATTATTCATACCGAATTTTTTAGTTAACAAATAAACGAATAATCAACGTACAAACAAAATAAATTTTCGGGCTTCTGATCATGATTTTTGCAGGCAGGAATCCCTTAGAAAGGATTCGCCAATTACCTGAATAGCAGTGAGCTGTCGCCATAACTTAAAAACCTGAATCCATTGTCGGCAGCATAGCTGTATATCTTTTTCCAGTTGTCGCCCGTCCATGCCGATATCAGAAGCAACAGTGTACTTCCCGGCTGGTGGAAATTGGTGATGATTGCATCTGTAATCCTGAATTTGTAGCCGGGAATTATCATAATGCCCGTCAGGGCTTTCAGGCATGAGATCCCGTTCTTATCAATAAACCCGGCAAGTGCTGCAAGTGATTCTTCAGCCGCGATCCCGACTGCTTCGCGGTAAGGCTCCCACTGCCCGACACTGGTCGGATCACCCCAATTCCTGATGATCTTTACTCCCAGCCAGTACAGGCTTTCGATTGTCCTGACCGACGTTGTGCCTACGGCTACTATATGTCCGAGGTTTTCAATTATCTCATCCAGTGCAGCCTTTGTAACCGAAAAATGCTCATGGTGCATTATATGATCCGCTGCATTCCGGACCCTGACAGGCTGGAATGTCCCGGCTCCCACATGGAGGGTGACCCCGGTACACTTTATTCCTTTCTCCACCAGACCAGCAATGACCTGAGGTGTGAAATGCAGCCCTGCCGTCGGGGCTGCCACCGAACCTGGTAATTCAGAGTATACGGTCTGGTACCTGTCTTTGTCATTTTCGATGTCACTCCTTGTAATATAGGGTGGAAGGGGCACATGCCCGGCCGCCTCGATTACGCTGTAAAAACTCAGGGCCGGGTTGTCCCATGCGAACCTGATCCTCCATGCATCTCCGTCGGCGCCGATCTTTTCAGCCGACAGGGTACACTTCCGGTCCGCATTACCCGACTCCATACTTATTGTCCCGGTTTTCCATTTCTTCATATTTCCGACAATACATTTCCATTCAACGGGACCTGCTGAACTGAACGATGATCCGTAATCAGAGGGCGAGACAGGCTCAATCAGAAGGATTTCGATTCTTGCTCCCGACTTTTTATTAAATAAGAGCCTGGCCCTGATCACCCTGGTGACGTTCATTACCATAAGTGAGCCGGTGGGGATGTAAGAAGCTATGTTTTTGAAAATGCCTGAAGAAATCCGGTGGTCTTTCCAGATCAGCAGTTTTGAGCCGTCACGTTCGGGGAGCGGGTACTGAGCGATCCTGTTATCCTGAAGATCGTAGTTGTAATCGCCTATGTTTATAACCTTCCTGAAATCCATCGTTATTTGATGCTGCTCTTCAGCCTGGCGCAAAATTAACTAAATACGGAATCCGGAGCAGAATTGCTTTAATTTTATTATCTTTGCGATGCAGCCGGTTGTTCCATCGTCCCGTGATCCCGGTAACGGTATAATGGGAAGGAAAGTCCGGACAACCTGGAGCACCATGCTTCCTAACGGGAAGATATCCGTGAGGGTATAGTAGTGTAACAGAAAACAACCGCCCCGCTTTTGCATCATTCAAAAACGGGGTAAGGGTGAAAAGGCGGGGTAAGAGCCCACCGGTTCCTGCGGTGACGCAGG
>JBAVOD010000145.1:0-2749 GCA_049691735.1 Bacteroidales bacterium | reverse complement strand
TTTCTCAAATGATCATAACACTTGTTCATTACAATTCTGTAAACCCATGTCTTATAAGAATCCGCTGATCTGATCCCTGAAAGTTTCTTCCATATGGTGATCATTGTATCCTGGACAACATCTCCTGCAAGGTTTTCGTCACCAAGCATCCTGAATGCGACCGAGAATGCAAACGGAGAAGTTGCCTCTATGAGCTTTCTGAATTGTTGCAGATCACCTTTCCTGCATTTTTCTATGAGCTCCTTTTCTACCAAATTTGTTGAATTATTTATTAATAAGACGTATTTTAAACAGCAAGGTAAAAAACATATAGGTGATTTTTTCAGATTTTTTCAGAAACAGGATAAATTATGCAAAAGATTATCACATTCGGTACAGACCGTAAAAACGGACTTTATGACATAACCTCAAAGGTCACTGAGGTGATCAGGGAAAGCAAGATCATTAGCGGAATAGCTTCAGTTTATGCAAGAGGATCGACGGCAGCGGTAATGATTCAGGAGAACTGGGACCAGTCGGTCCAGAACGATGTCATTTCATTGCTTAACAAACTGATACCGTATGGAGTGTGGGAACATGACCGCCAGGACAATAACGGCGACGCCCATCTTAAAGCCGGGATTGTAGGAGCGTCCGAGACCATCCCTGTTGTAAACGGGAAACCGGGTCTATCGACGTGGCAGAATATATTTTTCTGCGAGTTTGATGGTCCGCGCCAGGCAAGGGAAGTAGTTATTACTGTAATCGGGGAATAAAAGATATTCAGAAATCAGGTATTACATATCCTTCTGATATTATCAAAAAAAGATCCGTACCCTTTCCTCCATATTGCCGATTGCCTGAAAAGGACATCAAACCGCTCAGGCGACATCGAAAGCCACTCTTCTCCGGTAAGACCGGCAAGTTCCTCCGGCAATTCGAACTCAGCCACACTATGCCGCGGGGCCTCAGCGTTCCAGGGACATACCTCCTGACAGCGGTCACAACCATATACCATTCCTTCCATCAGTGGTGCAAGATTAACAGGAACGGGTCTCCTGTTTTCAATTGTAAGATTTGCTATACATCGCCTGGCATCAATGGTCCTGTCATCATTAATAGCACCTGTAGGACACGATTCCATGCACCGGCGACAGTTGCCGCAGTAGTCCCTGGTAAAAGGCTTGTCATATTCCAGGACAATATCTGTCAGTATAACCCCGATAAAGAAGAATGATCCTAACTTCCTGTTGATGATTACGGCGTTCCTGCCCTGCCATCCCAGGCCTGCCTCCATTGCCCACGATTTTTCAGATAAGGGAGCCGAATCGACCATACACCTTCCTGAAGCCCCGGGTGCAAGCGATTTAATAAAATCCAGAACTGCCTCCAGCTTTTTTCCGATCACAGTATGGTAATCCGATCCATAGGCATATCGTGATATTACCGGCACACCCTCCCTTTGCTGCTTTTCGGTATTATAGCTCAGGCCGGTCACGATTACTGACTTTGTTCCCGGAAGCAGCCTGGAAGGATCAGTCCGTTTTTCAATGTTTCTACTCAGGTATCCGAGTATATCGTTCATTCCCGAATCACACCATTTGTGCAATATTTCCTTTGATTCCACCAGAATCCGGGATTGAGCGATCCCGCACAGATCAAAGCCCTGTTCAAAGACCTTGTCCTTTATACGTCTGGTAACGGATTCAGCTGACATAATAACAGTATAAAATTAAAGCAGGCCAAGTTCCAGCTTTGCTTCGTCACTAAGCATATCCCTGTCCCATGCCGGATCAAATGTCAGCTTCAGCTCGCAGTCCTTTACCCCCCGCGTGCCTGCAACCTTGTATCGGACTTCCTCAAGGAGTTCCTCGGCAAGCGGGCAGTTCGGGGCAGTGAGGGTCATTGTAATGTGAGCAATATGATCGTCGTCGAGGATTATATTATACACGAGCCCGAGGTCATAAATATTAACAGGGATCTCAGGATCGTAGACGCTTTTAAGCACCTGTACTATCCTCTCCTCAATTTCCTGCTGCTCAGCAGGGTTTAATTGTTTTTCCGGTTCATCGGCCATAATTCCTACTAATTACTTATAGCCCTGAAGGCCATTGCATAAAGTCTCATCTGTCTGACCATCGACAGTAATCCGTTCGAACGTGTCGGCGACAGGTTCTGCCTGAGTCCGATCCTGTCGATAAAATAAAGATCGGCCGAGATTATCTCATCCGGCGTCCTGTCCGAGAGCACTTTAATAAGAAGTGCTACAATCCCGCGGGTTATCAACGCATCGCTGTCGGCAGTGAAAGTTATTTTATTGCCGTCGTAATCAGGTCTGAGCCATACTTTCGACTGGCATCCTTCTATCAGATAATCAGTGATCTTGAATTTAGGATTTATTAACGGCAGGTCCCTGCCCATATCAATAAGGAGGTTGTACTTGTCCATCCAGTCGTCAAAAAGCGAAAACTCCTCAATAATATTATCCTGAACTTCATTTACTGTCATACCCGTTCCTAAGAAAACATACTGATCACCTTTTCAATTCCCGTGCCAAGGGCATCAATTTCCTCCGTAGTATTGTAAAAAGCCATTGAAGCCCTTACTGTGCCTTCGATCCCGTATCTGGTCATAACTGGCTGGGCACAATGGGTACCGGTCCTCACTGCGATTCCCAGCTTATCAAGGATCATGCCTGCATCGTACTGGTGGATACCGTCGATTAGAAATGAAATGATCGGTACCTTATTCTTTGCCTGACCGTATATCC
>JBAVOD010000144.1:0-6726 GCA_049691735.1 Bacteroidales bacterium | reverse complement strand
CACCTATACCATGATCTATGCTGTTCCTGATAAGATGGATAAGAGGATCCTTGAATTCTTCAAGTATCCTTTTATCGACTTCCAGATCCGACCCGTAAATTACAATGTCAATGACCTTATCCACCTGCCGTGAGATTTCCTTTACCATCAGCGGAAACGACTCGACGATAGTTGAAACCGGAAGCATCACCGATTGTTTCATGTCGTCTATATGATCGTTCACAAGACGGCTGAAGCTGTAATGATCGCGTTCCATTGCCCTGATAAGCTTAGTTAGCTGATCGGCAAAATTGTTCAGGCTTTCCTTGCTGGCTCCGGCCAGCTCGGCCCACTGATTGCTCGCGATCAGCTTCCTTCTGAATTTCCAGTCGGGAATGTCTGCTTTGCATTCGTCAATGCCCGATTTGATCTCTTTCAGTTCTTTAATCCGTTGGTCAAGCGATATTTTTGTCTGGATCATCTCTTCGGCTTGAAGCAGAAGATTATCCAGCCTTGCAACCGGTATTCTCACCATTTCGGCATGAGGTTTCTGCAGAAGGGTCATAGCATCGGTTGTCTGTTTGCCGATACCTGAATAAATTTCTCCATCTGACGATCCGGATATGGTGACGGCGTCAGGGGGCATGGAAGGAAATGAGATTTCAGATCCTTCGGCAATTGATCTTAGACTGGAAATCAGTTCATCATGAGCCATGAGGTCGGACCGGGACTCTGATTTACCCCCTAAGGCAACCAGGCCTGATATCCGGCCTGCTGCCTTGAACAGCATATCGAACGATTGAGGCGTAAGGCTGATTATATTCCGTTTCAGTGCCGAAAGAAGATTTTCAATCGGATGGCACAGTGATTCTATTTCCTTCCTGTCGACCGAACGGGCAGCTCCTTTCAGGCTATGGATCTCACGGAATAATGTCTCGGTTATTTCAGCTTTTCTTTTTTTCGAACTGGTTTTCTCAAGTTCAAATAATCCGGCTGTGAATGCCCGAATATGTTCTTCAGCTTCGACCCTGAATGTCTCACTTATCCTCTTAAGGAATTCTTCATCATTTTTATTCATATCCGGAAACCTGATCAGGTTTTAAACCGTTCTACAAGGGCCTTAAGTTTCTGTCCCAGTTCATGCAGATTCCGGGCCGATTTTTCTGATTGCTCCATATTTATTACCGTATCGGTGCCTGCCTGTTTTATATTCAGCATAGCCAGGCCGATCTGGTCCATACCGATTACCTGCTGCTGGCTTGATGCTATGATCTGGGTTGTAGCCTGCACTGCTTCGCTTATGCTTTCAGCCAGCAGTCTGATTGCTTCTCCTGCCTGCGTTGTTTGTCTCACGCCCAGGTCGACTGCCTTGTTTCCCTGCTCGGTTGCCAGTACCGCAGCTCCGGTAGCTTTCTGGACATCGTTCAGGATATTCCTTACCTGAGAGGTAGCCTGCTTTGACTGTTCGGCGAGGTTTTTTATCTCCTGGGCAACAACAGCAAAGCCCTTACCATGTTCTCCTGCTTTAGCAGCTTCGATAGCTGCATTGACTGCGAGCAGGTTCGACTGGTCGGCAATATCAGTCACCGAGGCGATAATGTCACCGATTGACTGGCTTTGTTCGCTAAGGCGGACAACTGTCTGTGCGATCGATTCCATCTGTTCCCTGATACGGCTCATCCCATTTACAGTCTCTTCAACGGCTCTTTGCCCGTTCTGGGAAACCTGTGCCACCCTCATCGCACTGTCCGCGACACTCTTGGCAATCTGTGCCGATTGTTTTGCCGTCAGCTGAACTTCTTCGACCGAAGTAGTGGTTTCGCCGATAGCTGTAACGGTCTCGGCCGTACCGGCGGCAACCTGGGTGGTCGCAGCCAGGATCTCAGTGGAAGACGATACAAGGATATTTACGGTCTCCCTGACCTCCAACAGCACATTCGACAATGCTTCAGTCCTTTGCCTTACAATGTCTTCCTGCCGTTTACGTTCAGTGATGTCGCGTGCCGCTGCAAAAATACCCTGAACCTGGCCGGCTGCATTCTTAAAAAGAGTTGCATTATAAAGAACGTCGGTTGTAAAGCCGGCTACATTCCGTAAAGTAAGCGGATAGTCCATAACAGCCCCCTGAACAAATACCTGCTTATATCCGGCCCTTGCCTTGTCAGGTTCTGTAAAGTAATCGGCAAAATCGCTCCCTATCAGTTGTTCGCGTGATACTCCCGTCACCTTTACGGTCGCATTATTGACGTCAGTAATTTTCCCTTCGGCGCTGATAGTTACAAGGGGATCGAGGCTGGCTTCGATAAGATTGCGCGCGTAGACAGAAGCTGTCCGCATTTCCTCTTCCATCTTCTTCCTGTCTGTGATATCACGGGCCGCCGCAAAGACACCCTGTACTTCACCTGCTTCATTCCTGAAAACGGTGGCACTGTAAAGAACATCGGTTGTCTGGCCTGAAACATGTCTGATTGTCAGAGGGTAATCATTAACGACTCCCTTTGAAAAAACGAGCTTGTACCCGGCATCCGCTCTGCCGGGCTCTGTGAAATAGCTGGCAAAGTCGCTGCCTACAAGCTTATCACGTGATACTCCCGTTACTTTGATCGTTGCATTGTTCACATCGGTAATCTTTCCTTCAGCGCTGATTGTCACAAGAGGATCGAGACTTGCTTCTAACAGGTTCCGCGCATAAAGTGAAGCTGAGCGCATTTCTGCTTCAAGTTTTTTTCTACCTGAAGGGATAAAAGATAGTTTCATAGTGTCTTATATTGATTCATTTAACTTCCTCATTCACAATAATCCCTTCATCTGTAAGGATTGCCGGGCCGTCAAGTATAACAACATTATCACCGGTGATACCTTTCACGTATTTTTCGGGTATGCCTGAAAGCGAAGGGGTGATTTGCTTAATATCTTCTATGTTGACCTGCATGGTTCCAACTACAAGATCGGCAAGAATTCCGAATTCCGAAATTGCGTTTTCGAGAATTATAATTTTGGCCATTTCACCGGTTCCATTGTAAGTAAGCCCGAAGTATCTGAGCAATCCGACAACAGGAATAACCTGGCCGCGCATATTTATTACCCCTATAATATGAGGAGGTGTTCCGGGAAGGGGAGTGAAATCCTTAAAAGGGAATACTTCCCTGATAAGTGTGACGTCGATGCCATATCTCGCTGATCCGATCATAAACTCCACAATCTCTGTTACCGAGGATCTCCCACGGTCGGGCTCAGGCTCCCGTGCAAGCGCTGCAGCCCGCATCCTCAGCTGTGAACGGACTTCTTTCTTCATTTAAACTCCGGTTTATTCAGGTTTACCATGACAATATCGCGGATGCGGCTGGCAGCCAAACCCTCAGATCCCTCAGGAATATCATTTTCCGCCCAGCCATTCAACAGTTCGAGAGCGTTCCTGAAATGTCTTTCTGCACTTTTTATTTTGCCCTCCCTGAAATAGAGGCTGCCAAGGTTGAAATGCCCCATAATATGGTTTGGCTCAATATAAACAGCCTGTTTCAGCGACCTTATCGCCTCGCGGTTTTCGTTCATTTCCTGCAATATTGATGCCCTGAGAAAATAAAGACCGGCGTCCAGCTTGTGGCCCGAAATTGTCTTATTGCATGCCGACAGGGCCTGCGTCAGTTCTCCCTTCCCGGCCAGTGACCGGATTTTGGTCACGATGTCCTTATGATTTTGGAGGGCGGGATTTGAATCAACTTTGGATTTATTATCAGGCCGTACTTCAGACGGAGCAGTTTTAACCGGCTTAAATTTTCTAAGTAAAACAGGCTGGTTAAGAATTACTGGTGTTTTTGTTGTTTGAATGAAATTATGAGCGGCTTTTGCAGGCAATTTTCTGAATAGTACAGCCCCCGGAAAATTAACCGGAGTCAGTTCGGGAAGCAGCCCTGAGGACAATTCGCAGGATGAAACGGCAAGCCACCCACTTTTCGACAGTGACTGAGTCAGTTTATCAGATATTTTTCTTGCCCATTCCCTGGTAAAATACATAAGGACATTTCTGCAGAAAATGATATCCATGGTGACATTCGCCTGTGAGGCCGGTGAACATTCAGTATCAGTCAGATTGCAACTATGGAATGATACCATCTTTTTAATGAACGGCACGATCTCATATTTTTGATCGCCGACGCGGCGGAAGTAGGTGCTTTTAAGCCATTCAGGAGTATTGCGGAATGACCAGCTCCCATAAATTCCGGTCCTGGCCGTTGAAAGTGCTTTTGTGTCAATATCGGTTGCATAAATTTTGATCTCCTGATCCTTTGGCCCGGTTATCCTGTGGAGTGCAATGGCAATCGAGTATGGCTCTTCGCCGGTTGAGCATCCGGCACTCCATATTCTCAGGAGCTTTTTTTCAACGGCAGCCTGGTGAAGCAGATCGGGCAGAATATATTTCTCAAGTGCCTCAAATACACTTGGTTCACGCCAGAAGTAGGTTTCGTTAATGGTAAGATGAGCAGCAAGGATTTCAAGCTGGTCCTTATTAAGAGGAGCTGTCAGGAGCCAGTTTACGAACTCTTTAAGGTTTTTATATCCGAATTCAGCCGAGGCAGGTTTCAGACTGTTTTTAAGGCCGCTATACCTTTCCGGCGGCATGTCAAGTCCAAGTCTTAAGTTGACCATCTTAGCGATCCCTGATAATTCGCCTATCGTCAGAGTGCTGTTCATTTCTTTTGGTGTTTCAGGGCATTTTCGAGGGCAAGCTCCTCATCCAGGTCAAGGAATTTGTCGAGATCGTAAATCAGGATCAATCCGTCGTCAGTTCTGACCACACCTTGCAGATATTGTGCCAGCTGCATGGCTTCCTGCGACCAGACCTGCTGTGAAGGCGATATGCTCCGCAGTTCCGGAACGGTATCAGCCACTATTGCAACAGGTCTTTTATCGGTATGCGCAATTATCAGCCGGTCGTCGAGGGCTGTTTCCTTACCAGGTAACCCGAGTTTCTTACGAATATCGATTACCGGTAAGATCTGACCCTGAAAATTGATGATCCCTGATATGACCTCGGGAGCCATGGGGAGGTACCTTATTTCGACGGCGTTTACAATACGCGTGACATTGGTCAGCGGCAGTGCGAACTGCTGTTCATCTATTGTAAACACCACAATATGCATTTCGCCTTTAATATCAGACAAACCCGGCATATTCGGAAGCGTTAGTAACATTTATTACCTCAAACCGTACGAGGATAGTCCAAAGCTGAAACAGGCATTAAAATTACAATAAAAATTAAGTTTCAGATTTATGTTAATCGAATTATGATGAAAGAGAAAAAAACGGTGCGGGGGTGCGAGGTGCAGGGTGGGATCAGAAATTTTGCAATTGGGTAAATTATTATTTACCTTTGTGAAATTACTGAATTAAGATCAATTCGTGAAATGTTCTGAACTATATAGGATCCTGACAAAAGATGGTTGGTATCCTGTTTCACAAAAAGGTTCGCATGTAAAACTTAAGCATAATAAGAAGTCAGGTATTATTATCTTCCCAAATCATGGGAGTCTGGAGTTGGGTAAAGGTCTGGAGAAAAAGATTCTTAAGGATGCCGGATTGAAGTTGGAGAATTAATATGGAGCGGGCGATGAAAACAACAAACAAGAAAATAAAAATGATAGTCGAAAAAACTGACACAGGCTTTTCTGCCTTTTCTGAAGACTATCCGATCTATACTACCGGCAGAACAATACCTGAATTAATTGATAATGCACTTGAAGCTGCAAATCTTTGCTTTGAAGAAGATAATTTTCAGATCACAGCGGAAAATCTTAAGTTCGAAATTGATTTTAAACAGTTCTTTCAGTACTTCAAGGTCATAAACGCAAAGTTTCTTGCCAGCAAGATAGGAATGAATCCGACCCTGCTTTCGCAGTACGTTCAGGGTCGTAAGAAACCATCTGAAGCCCAGACAAAGAAAATACTTCTTGGAATTCATCAAATTGGACAAGAGTTATCAGAGATAAACCTGATACACAGACCCTGAAATGAAACTTACAGTTTTGTAATGTACTGTAGGACAATTGAATCAAAAAAGTCCTTGTTAAATTATGAATTTCGGAAAAGTCGTTCTATTTTTGGGCGCACTTTGAAGGAGCTGGAAAAATACGGGGTGTAGCGCAGCCCGGTTAGCGCATCTGGTTTGGGACCAGAGGGTCGCAGGTTCGAATCCTGCCACCCCGACAGAAGAAAAAGCCTTGCACGCAGTGCCTGGCTTTTTTATTTGAAACAAATCCAGGTTTGACTGAGATTTGGAGCAAATAAAAAAGAGAGTGAATGAGCACAGCGAATGAAAGGCTATTTCTTTTGAATCACCCCCGTCCGTGTTAGCATCTGGAATTTTTTAGGACAATCGTCCTTATTTGATTTTATAAAAGAAACAATGGACAAATTGTTGCGATTATTTCACTTGCTACATTCTTTAATCGAAAGGGATATGCACGTTCAATTGTGTATGTATTCTTAAATAGTCCTCCATGAGTATATATTTCATACCAGACTATTGTGCAATTTGTTGAATCTAATTCCACAACTGGGGACAAATCTAAATTTAATAAATCACGAATTTTATTCTCTTCGTATTCAAAGTAACCTTTCCTTTTATAATGTACCCCGGTATCAGGGCAGGATTTAATCAAAGTTAAGTTTATTTTTCATTTATAATGATGATGTAAAATTTTTCTTTTTTGCTACTTTTTTCTTTTTGTTGATAACTGTTAATTTGTT
>JBAVOD010000143.1:0-3219 GCA_049691735.1 Bacteroidales bacterium | reverse complement strand
GAAGTAGTTTTTCAGATTTGTAGATCTTATACCCACAAGTTGTTTAAATGTAAATGCAAGTTAAGCATAAATGACTAAGATCGGGATTCTCTTTCGCAAATTCCTTTTGTTTAACTTTCGTTAAACCAAAATTATGCATTTCCATTTTAACTTCGCAGTGTATATGAGGAATCGGAATTTTATGGAGATTCTCTTAAGCGTTTTGCGGCAAGAATGAAATAAATTGCTTTTCTTTATAATAAAAAAATCTGTTAAAAATGAAAAACCGAATACTCTTAATACCAGTTTTACTGTTTGCACTGTTTGTTGATATCTCTGCCCAGAAATCCAGCAGAAAAATTACCATAACTGGCAGAGTAACTGACATGTACAGCAGCCCCGTTTCCGGAGCCCTGATAATGGCAGATGGAAAAACCACCACTATAAAAACCAATTATAAAGGATATTATAAAATTAAAGTTAAACGGTCAACTTTGCAGATTGGAGTTTTCACAACAATCGCAGGGGTAAAGGAAGAACCTGTTGATGGAAGAACAATTATAAATTTTAATTTCGACATGTTCATTCCCCCGGAACTTAATACCGGAACAGGTATTAATGACGAAAAAGTGATCGATGAAGGTTATGGTAGCGCAAAGAAAAGTAATATTTCAAAACCTGTTACCAAATCTGATGTCAGTGGCAACGAATATGCTTCTTTTTCTTCTATTTTCGAGGTACTCAAAACTATTCCCGGCCTTACGGTATCGGGTAATAGCATTACTATCAGAGGAGTTGCGACATTGGGATCTTCTACTCCGTTATTTGTTGTCGATGGAATAACTGTGAGTTCCATAAACCAGATTAATCCATCGACGGTTAAATCAATTGAGGTACTTAAAGGTCCGGCAGCTTCGGTCTATGGACTGCAGGGCGCAAATGGCGTAATACTTATCCGGCTGAAAAGCGGAGATTAAACCGGTTAATTTTCTTTTCCCTGATTCAGCCATGTTTAAGGTGACCGGGCCTGATGGTGAGAATCAGTAATCCCATTAGCAGCAGAGCTGCTCCCAAAATCCAGAGGGATATCCTGATATTGCCGGTTCTGTCATTCATCACACCTACCAGGGTAGGACCGACAAATCCTCCGAGGTTACCCACGGAATTGATAAGTGCGATACCTCCGGCTGCCGCTGTTCCGCTTAAAAAGGTCGTTGAAAGTGCCCAGAATGGCCCCATGGCAGATTTCAGTCCGACCAGGGCTACCATCAGGGCCATCATTGCCAGATACGGATTCTGCATATACGCACTGAGGCCGAAGCCTGCAGCTGCAGCGAAAGCCGGTGCTGCTACATGCCATCGTCTCTCTCCCGTTTTATCAGAATGATATCCGATTAAAAGCATAACAACAACCGCAACAAGATATGGAATGGCATTTATTAGTCCTACCAAAGAATAACTCAGCCCGGATAATTCCTTTATGGTCGAAGGCAACCACATTTCATATCCGTATATTCCTACTGTCAGCAGGAAATATATGAAACAAAGCAGCCAGATACGGCCACTCGTAAAAGCTTCTGAAAGACGAAAATGCGCCAGACCCCTGGACTTAAGTGCCTCTTCGTTAAGGCATGTCCGGATCCAGGCCTTTTCATCGGAGGAAAGCCATCGAGCGTTCCCGGGGCGATCGGGGAGAACAAAGATGACAATCAGGCCCAGAATTACAGCCGGTATGCCTTCAAGAAGGAAAAGCCACTGCCACCCTTCGAGGCCGCCGGCGCCGTGAAGTTCAAGAATGGCGCCGGAAAGCGGCGAACCGACTATTCCCGCAATAACGGTACCCGTTGCGAATAGTGCCACAGTATGAGCTCTCTCCTTGTCCGGGAACCAGTATGTCAGATAAAAGATCACCCCCGGATAGAAACCTGCTTCAGCTACACCAAGAAGAAATCGGACAAAATAAAAAGATGTAGTACTCCGGATGAACAACATAAATGTGGAAACTATTCCCCACACAATCATAATCCGGGCAATCCAGATTCTTGCTCCGACACGTTGAAGGATAAGGTTGCTGGGTACCTCAAAAAGGAAGTAACCGATGAAGAAAAGACCCGCTCCCAAACCATATACGCTGTCGAAAATCCTTTCGTCCACACCAAGTACCGCCTGCAGCTGAAGCTTTGCAAAGCCCACATTAATACGGTCAATATAAGCTACTATGTAGCATATAAACAACAGGGGAATAATACGCCAGGTGATCCTGGAATAAAGGTTGCGGGATTGTCGGGTATGTTTCATCATAAACTCTTAGTAGTTCACTGCTTCGCTTCTGAAATGAGCCTCCCTGAACATCTTTGTATCAGGAAGAAGAATCTTATAAACCGGTTTTATATCGTAACCGATTTTAAGCGACCGGGCAGTGAATTCCATCAGATGTCCCCCCATCTTATGGTCATCGGAAATAAAATGAAGGTGAAATCCGTTTGTATTGATGTCACCGATATAAACCGGGCACCAGAATCCGACCAGGGTCCCCTCAATATTTTTACCTTCATATACAGGCCTGTCCGCAAGCATTTCCGAAAGCGATCTATCGTATGGTTTTTCCTGTTCGTTTGCACCTCCACATTTGATGTATCCGAAGTCTCCTCTTATCCTGAAAGCATAAAAAAGATTCAGAGAGGGAATTCTCCTGGCAACGTATTCCTTTAGAGACTGGTAAGTGATCCCACCACTCATGAAAAGGGAGTCTTCCTGATTGAAAAAAGTGACGACCGAATATGGAACAAGTGCCTGATCATCCGGTTGCATGATCTTCCCCTCCGGTGAGATCCTGTAAACAACCTGATCGAGTATGATCATCTCCCCGTTAAGTTTATTGAAGGTGCCAAGGCCAAAATCGCCATGCTTCTTCAGCTCACCGATTTTCATATTGCCTTCGAGCACACCATTGTCAAGAGCCTTAAGAACTGAATAGTGGAAGATAACGTCCTTCCGGTCTGAGGAACATTCGATCAGTATTAAAACAGGGATGAGTAAAAATAACTTCTTCATATCTCCCCTCTTCTAACTGACAAAAATCGTCGTTGAGCATCTTTCACCCCCAAGGAGAATCCCGAAGGCTTTAAAGCACTTGCATTACGCGGGTTAAGGAATTCAAAAAATGCCAGTGCCCCACAGGCACCGCATCCTTTGAAAAATTCTTTTCTTTTCATACTTATAGGTTTAAGAGTCTTTCCC
>JBAVOD010000142.1:0-2301 GCA_049691735.1 Bacteroidales bacterium | reverse complement strand
GGATAGTCCCGCCCATCGCTTCAACGATTTTTTTAGAAATTGATAATCCCAGGCCCAAGCCTCCGTGTGAACGCGAAATTGAGCTCTCTGCCTGCCAGAACCGGTTGAATATCAGTGATTGGTATTCCGGCCGAATCCCGATGCCATCATCTTTCACATAAAAGGTAATTTTCCCCTCATCGGGGAAATACCCGAATTCGATATTCCCCGTTTCAGTGAACATGAAAGCATTGTTCAGTAAATTACGGAACACCTGACTGATCCTTGATCTGTCAGTCCGGATTTGTGAATGGTCGTCGGTCAGACCTGCTGAATAAGTAAGATCAATATTCTTCAGTTTTCCCTGGTTGCGGTATATTGCATATAAATCGCGCAAAATATCGTTAAGGTTTACCTCCTCCACCCTGATTGTCAGGTGTCCTGATTCAATTTTCGAAATATCTACTATATCGTCAATAACCGTAAGAAGCTGTTTGCAGCTTGAATGTATAGTTTCAATATAATCTGCAGTTTCAGCTCTGGATATCTCCCGGTCATTCAGGAGGCTTGTCAGGCCTACAATTGCATTCATAGGCGTGCGAATTTCATGATTGATATTTGCTATAAATGCATTTTGCAGTTTGTCGGTCTGCCTGGCAGTTTCCTTTATGTTGATCAAATCCGATTCCAGGTTTCTGATCCTGCTCAGAGCCTGTACCTGTTCTTCATTCAGATCCTCAAGCATCCTGTCCTTAATATCCAGTTCTGCATGAATTTGTCTTAAACGGGATCTGTAAACGAGCTGCCATAAAACGCCGCTTATTAAGATCAACAGGATCACCGCTAATGCACCTTCCAGCAGATATTTCCCGCCTGCCGTTATCGCGATGTGTGGGATTGACCCGCAAACCGGAAACGATAAGATTAAAATTACCGGTAAAGTAATATTTGTTAATACCGGAACATTGTTCTTTTTATGCCGCATTAAAACCATTTTCCCCAATTTTCTATCTGCCGTCCGGATGTTTCAGATACCTGATCGTAATCATCAGGTATTTAACGAAAAGTTGAATTTATTAGTGTCCCGGGATGAGGTGATATTTTCTCCGGGATTTTACACTGCAAGGTCAGTCGGAGGAATGGGCCATTCAGTATATTAACGGGTGAGAGAGAAAAGTATTCAGTGCAGGATAGCTATTCGAACAGTCTCAGATCGATGGCCTCACCCATCTTTTTATAACCTGCTTCGTTGGGGTGCAGGAAATCTCCTGATTGCAAGTCCGGCAACATAGTCCTGATATCTTCAGGGTTACGCATGACCTGATCGAAATCGATCACTGCATCAAAGTGCCCTTTTTGCCTTATCCAGGCATTGACAGTATCTCTTGCAACCTGACGGTAGTCGCGATCGTAGAACGATCGGGCGAAAGGAAGGATCGTTGCACCATAAACTTTGATCCCCTTGGCATGAGCTTTTTCGATCATCGTGCTGTACGCACTGATCAATTCTTTTGCTGTGCGGGCAGCCATTTCACTATTGCGTGTTCCGCCAATATCGTTAATCCCTTCAAGAATAATCAGCCATTTCACATTGCTTTGCGATAGGACGTCACGATCGAACCGGGCAAGAGCAGTCGGACCAAGTCCTCCCCTTAGCACACAGTTTCCGCCGATACCGAGATTGAGAACCCCGGTCCGGCTCGCAGGAGGGTTTTTAAGGAGTCTTTCTGAAAGGATATCAGGCCAGCGGTCCTGTTTATTAGTCCCTGATCCCCTGCCATCGGTGATAGAATTGCCCAGAATGACGACTGTTCCTGCCGTTTCAGGAGCCATTACATCAATACCGTTTATGACATACCAGTGTTCAGTTGTGACCGCTTTGCTGAAGTCGCCCTGAGCGCATTGATTACCTGGCAGGATATAAGATGTTGTACGTGATCCGGGATGGCCTGTAACATCAGGAGAGGTATTGCCAAAACAAATTGTAATGGCCAGTTCTGAACCCGGTTCAAGATGGAATTTCAAAGGATCGGAAAGGACTTCCCCATCAGGACTCATTGTCACTTGTTTCTTCCCTTTGAATTTAAGTACTTTCTGTGTTTTTGCATCAATTGCGTAACCATCTCCGGATACAGCAATCTGTACCGATTTCATTGTGACCGGACTTTTGCTGAAAACGTTTGTAAATCTTGCTCGCAGGACTTCACCACCTGTCGATACGCGCACAACCTGCCGTAAAGTATTATTGGTCAGTCCGGGTGCAGGCGGCATGTTATTGGGTTCAACAAGCTGGGGTGCTGTAGCCCAGGTGCCTGTCCACAC
>JBAVOD010000141.1:0-6412 GCA_049691735.1 Bacteroidales bacterium | reverse complement strand
ATCTTAACCTTAGTAGGTGCTGGACATAAACCTTATTTTCTATTTTAACCTTAGTAGCAGAGAAAAACCAAAACTCCTCTGACCTTATTACATTATTATCGGTTATTATTTGTTGATTTTGGGTTTAATGTTTTATACAACTTTCAACTGGAAAGTATCATCTCACATTTCTCATGTTCTCCTGTGAGAAGAAACTTTCACTGAGAGGAATGTCGAATTTCATTTCAAGCATCTTCACAATTGTCTTTTTGCCCTGCGAATCCGCCGGCACAAGCTCGATCACAGAAGGCAGCAGCCTGCCGTCGAATACCTTCAGGTCCGAGCAGATCTCAGTCCTCACAAGATAACCGTCCTCATCAAAGAGCTCCTCCTTCATAACAATGAATTCCTTTTTGTCAATCCACCACATCCTGCGGCTCCAGAGCGTATTTGCGTCCTTTTTGGCATCCATGCTTATCTTATAGCACATCCTTCCTTCAATTTCTTCCTCTCCTGCAATTTTATGGTTATAGTCATTGACAACCGAGGATTCTCTCAATATATCATCATTAGTGTAATCCGATCCCATCCATCCCTGCGACATAAGCGAGGGGGGCAGCTTGATCAGCCTGTCTATTACAGGATTGTAGCTCCACATTTCGGTGCCGCGCTTAAGAAAGGTCTGGCCTCTGTCACGTGCCGGTGCCGTTATCAGCGTCAGGGAGTATTTGTCATCGAGCGACCATGATCTGAAATCGACCGTTCTCTGCCAGGTCGGCCTTATGATCGTCATTTCCATTACACTGTATCCCGATTTTTCACCTCTCCACTTCTCGTCCGCTGTTCTGACAATATCGGTAGCGCTGAGGGTCTGCGTAAGGCCGGCAGACGGAAAACCAGCCGATATAGTCAGGATTGTCAGCAATAATTTTGTCTTATTGTTGCACATATCAGCTTATTACTTCTACAAAAATATAATGTTCTAATTAATTTTCAGCATGATTTAGCTGAAAGAACTTGTAAATTCCGAATAATATTTGGATGAGCCGGAACGTTTTATATGGAAAGTTTATCTAACTTTAAATTAATGTTTAAATCCCTAGCATAATGTCAAATCTCAGGATTTCACTTGGATTGATCCCGTCGACTTCTAAAATTGAACAGGCCGAAAAAGCATTGACTGACGAATTTGAAAAACTTAATGCATTCGCAAAATCGGAACTGCTCGCAAAATATACCAGGCTGCATGACCTTGTTAATTCTTCTGCATTTATACAGAAGAAGAAGGAGATAGAATCGCTCAGGTACAGGGATTCGGAGGAATATGCAAAGGAAAAGGAATACCTTTCTCTCAGGAAGGCCAAAGATATTGTACATTATTTTAAGACAGTTTCCGGCAGCATGCTGAAGCGTATTAAAGACCTTGACGGATCGGCAAAAATCAGGGACTTCGAAGAGCTTGAGACATTCATAAAATCGAATGTCTTCAGGCAGAAGCAGAAAATGAAACCTATAACCTTTAAGGATACCGATGAGTACAGGAAATTAAGGGAATATAAATCGCTTAAGTACGACCCGGAAATAAAAGCCTTTAATAAAGCTTTAAGATCATCAAAGGAAAAACCGGTGAAACCGAAAGCAATGCTGAGGTTTGAGGAACTGGGTGCATATATAAAATCATCCGAATTCCTTACAAAAAAGAACATGAGGCCCATAACATTCAAGGATACTGAGGAATATAAAAAGCTTCTTGAATACAAACGGCTTAAGAACAGCATGGAGATAAAGGAGTATTATAAATTCAAGGGCTCGGGAGAGTATGCAAATTATCTCAATACCGAGGGATCGGCACGGCTTGCAAGGTATAATGAGCTCAGGGAGTATGTTGCCACATCAGGATTTGCTGACAGCAAGAATTATCTTCTTGATAAGAAAAGATTTGAAAAGACCGAAATGTTCAGGGACATCCAGGAACACAGGAAGCTTAAGAAAAATCCCGAGATCATCTGGTATTTCAAAGTAAAGGATTCGGATAAATTTGATATCCTCAAAAGCAAGCAACTGACCTTTAATGATGATTTTGACGGTGACAGGCTCGATACAAGGAAGTGGCTGACCAACCATTACTGGGGGGACAAGCTGCTTAACGACAGGTATTCAGTTGAGCCGGAGCTTCACGCCTACACCGAGAAGGAGAATTTTGAGATCCGAAACAGCCTCCTGAAAATCCACACCCGGCCGCAAAAGATCACGGGTAAGGTATGGTCGCCGGCATCGGGATTTAAAACAAAGGAATTCAGCTATACGACAGGACTTGTCAATTCAGGAAAAAGCTTCAGGCAGAAATATGGAATATTCTCGGCCAAAATAAAACTGGGCAATCCTGCCGCAAGAAACAGTTTCTGGATGCTCGCCGACAGAATAACACCGCATATTGATATCTGCCGGACATCCGGGGGAAAAGTCTGGGCTGACCATTTCCCCAACCCCGAGCAGATTTCAAAAACTTCGATAGGACCAAAATATGCCGGTGACTTCTTCATTTACACCCTCGAATGGACGCAGGATAAACTGGTCTGGAAAATTAACGGGACAGAGGTTTTCAGGCAGACATCAAATGTCCCGCAGGAGCCAATGTACGTTCTCCTTGCAGGCGGATGCGATAAACCGATCAACGGGATGACTACCATGGAGGTTGACTGGGTACGGGTTTATCAGTTCAACTGAACCCGGCAGCGTCCGACTTTGTTATCCGGTGCATGATTTGACAAAATCAGATTTTAAGAATTTTTGTAACCTTTTCCGGAATTATTCGTCTTTGGATTGTAACTAATCTAATGACAGTAAAGGAATATAACAGGTCTGTTGACGAGTTTTCCGATTCTGTTTACCGCTTTATACGCGCGAACCTTAAGGATGAGGACAGATCGAATGACATCGTGCAGGATAGCTATGAAAAGCTCTGGAGAAGTGTTGCGGTAATCGAATACCAGGTTGTAAAATCCTGGCTTTTCACAACAGCTTACAGGGCCATGATTGACATTATCAGGAAGGAATCCAGATCATTTTCGCTCGAGGAAGCCAATGATAATGAGATGCTTACCGAATCTCAATACAGCGACCTGAACGAAATACTTCACCTTGCACTTGACAGGCTCCCCGAAAACCAGAAATCACTTATCCTCCTCAGAGACTATGAAGGTTACAGCTACAGGGAAATAGGTGAAATAACGGGCCTGACCGAAGCACAGGTAAAGATAAACATCTACAGGGGCAGGATGGCCCTGAAGAGTTTTATCGGGAAAATTGAAACTGTTATTTAACAATGATAGACCGGAAGGCAGAGTTTGAAAAATTGTTTGGCGCCTGGCTCGACGGGAAGCTGACCGGGAAGCAGGTTGAGGATCTGAGGATACTGATGGAGGAAAATGCGGAATTTGGTGATGAATTTGAGACTTTCCCGGTTGTCAACCCTGAATGCGATCTGAAATTCTCCCGGAAGGACAAGGTGAAAAAGACGACCGCTGATTACCTTGATTCCCAGTTCGGGCATATGTGCATCGCCCGCCTTGAGAACGATCTTTCAGGGGATGAGATCAGGGAATTCGATGAGATGCTTGGTCACGATCAGCGCAGGCGCGACGCTTTCGCATTTATACTGAAGCTGAAGCTCAAACCTCCCGAATATGTTTTTGAAGGCAAGGGAGGGCTGAAAAAGACTACTCCGGGCCGGAAGGTCCTGCGTTTCACATCATGGAGCCTGGGCGCTGCGGCAACGATCGCATTGCTGATTGTCGCTTACCTTTCATCTCCTTCAGAAAAAACCGCAGCCAAATTCAATACATCCGGCCCTGTTATTACCGATACCCTCCTTATTGAGCGACCCGTATTGATAAGCCCCGCAGTAAAGCGAACATTCTTTAAAAAGGTCGCTGCACTTCCAAAAGCCGTTAATCTGAACAGTGTGACAGATTTCCGTATTGAGGGCCATTTATCTGTTAATGCCACCCGGACAGCTGATTCTGGCTCAGCCCGGACCGATCCGGGGATCCGGGAAAGTGCTTTGGCCCCGCACGATGCACTTCCGGTTCCTGCTGTGATCCCGTTAAAAACATCCGAAATTGTCCTTCGCCCGTTCAGGCCTGCCTTTGTCCCCTCCGAATATGAGGAGGAACGGAGCAACGTGGACCGGTTCTTCGCAGGTATCTTCCACAGGGTGATCATGAAAGAGACAATTGCAACGGATCGGAAGGTTGAAAAATACGAGATTGCCGAAGCAGGTATAACCGGCATAAATAAACTTTTCGGATGGCAGATGGCACTTGAGAAGAATGCCAATGAAAACGGAGAGACAAGATCATATTTCAGCTCAAGGCTGTTCAAATTCAATGCACCGGTCAAAAAGACAAACAGTGCCATGTAACTTTTGCAGTACTGCTTCCGTCACAGCATTGAATTAATCAAATTAAAACAGCCATGAAAAAATCCATATTCCTTCTTGCAGCAGCAGCATTGTTACTTGGACCATTGGCTTTTCAGTCGAATGCAGCGCCAGGGGAAAAAACCTTAAGGTCGCAAGCTTCTGACCCGGTCAGCAGCAAAGGATCATCAGGGGATGGTAATTTTGAAAAATACGATTCACGTCACAGGCACGATCAGGAGCAGGACGAAGAGAACAATGAGCGCGACAGTGGATCAAAGCATTTCAGAGGCCACCTTTCAGGGATTGAAATTGGCCTGAATAATTACACTCATCTCAGGTCGATGACCCTTCCGCCCGATATTTCATATATGACAGCCGACGCGAGTCACTCTGTTAATCTGAATGTAAATATCTCGCAGGTAAGCATAGGATTGAGCCGACATTTCGGGTTTGTTGCAGGCATTGGACTGAACTGGAACAATTACAGGTTCGAGAACGGCAACAGCATTGCAGAAGGGATCAACGAAACGATCATACCCGTATATTTCACCGGCACCACTCCTGAAATCAAAAGGTCAAAATTCTCGACCCTTTACCTGAATGTACCCGTTTTGCTTGAATGTCAGATCCCGGCGGGCTACTCGGGCCATCTGAACCTGGCAGCCGGAGTAATCGGCGGACTGAAACTGAACGCCTGGACCAAGATCGTTTATGAGAATAAGGAAAAAACCAGGGAAAGCGGAGACTATAACCTTAACCTTCTTCGCGGAGGGGTAACTGCAAGGGCCGGGTATCACAATTTTATGCTTTACGGCACTTATTATCTTACTTCCTGGTTCCAGGATCTCAAAGGACCCGGCGGATATAACCTCGAACCCTTCGAAATCGGCATTGCATTCACATTCAACGACTGATCCCATATCCTGTACAGACGGCCAATCTGGCCGTCTCTTTCGTATAGAAGGCCAACCCGGCCATCTAAAAATATGCGATAAATGCGATGTGCGGAGACGGCCGGATCGGCCGTCTCTACGTATATTTGCATAAATTTGGAATATGATATTATCTCCCCGTGAAATCAGGCGCTACAAGAAACAGATAATGCTTTCTGAGATAGGAGTTGAGGGTCAGGAGAAGCTGAAGCTTGCGCGCATTATAGTGGTGGGTGCCGGAGGGCTTGGCTGTCCGGTGCTGCAATATCTGGCAGCTGCAGGGGTCGGAAAGATAGCGATCGCCGAGTTTGACATGGTCGATGAAAGCAATCTCCAGCGCCAGGTCCTCTATGGCTCTGATGATGTTGGAAAACTCAAATCAATAATTGCGTCTAACCGGCTGAACCATCTCAACGACCTGGTTGCCACCGACAGGATAAATCTCAGGATCGACGCCGGAAACGCCCTGAGAGTGCTTGAAGGTCATGATATAATAATTGATGCGACCGACAATTATGCAACAAGGTATGTTCTGAATGATGCCTGCGTGATCCTCAATAAGCCAATGGTCCATGGTGCCATATACAAACACGAAGGTGTGGTTTCAGTTTTCAACTACAAGGGCGGACCAACCTACAGGTGCTTCAATCCGGTATCTGAAACTGATACGAAGAAGAACCCGCTTCCTGAAAATGTAGGACTTATGGGCGTCCTTCCCGGAATAACGGGAACCATCATGGCAAATGAAGCTATAAAATTAATCACAGGTTCAGGTGTGGTCCTTTCAGGAAGGGTGTTGATATTCAATATTTTCGATTATTCATTCAGGCTGGTGGGAGTTAAAAATATTCCCGGGAACCACAACATCACAACGATAGGGAGCCCCGGTTAGGAATGCCCGACCCGGGCGTTTAAACTGCCTGCAGTAAAATTAATTCGGAAATGCACAAATAATTTAACTTTGCCTACCGTTAATAACCCGGTGGAAAGTAAGTTCCTGAACCAGAAATCTTAATGAGGCTATTAAAAAAGATATGCAAGACAGCAGCCATTGTGCTTATATCGCTGATGGTTCTGT
>JBAVOD010000140.1:0-12977 GCA_049691735.1 Bacteroidales bacterium | reverse complement strand
GTCGTCCCGTTTTCAAAATAAAGTGTTGAGCCAATCCAGTTGATGTCAGGAACAAGGTTCCTCCTGCAATGAGATTCAATTCGTGCCACTTCACCTCCGCATATCCATCGTGCGGTATCTACTGCATGAGTATAATCATCCAGCATCCTGTCGCGAGTACCAAACAAAGGACGTGGATCATATTTGTAAAACTCCACAGTAGCATGTGTTAATGAGCCTCTTTTCAGGCATTCTTCTTTCATTTTATGCAATATTGGAGTTGACCGGCGCTGATGCGAAACCTGAGTAATACAACCATTCTTCCGGGCCAGGTAAGCTAATGTCCTGGACTGGTGGATTGTAATCCCCATCGGTTTTTCAATAAAAAGGTTATACTTATTCTCCAGACACCAGATCCAGATATCGTACATGTGCTCAGGCTGACCAATAACGTAAACCCCATCAGGATGAACATCATTCAGCAATTTTTGATAGTCAAATTGCGATTTTGCTATGAGGATTTTGTTATCGGGTATATTATAATTTTTAGCCGTTTGCCTTAACCGCTCCTCATTAAATGCGCAAATGCCACTAATCTCAACATTATTCAATGAAGCAAGTGAAGGGTAGTGTACAGCATTTGCAAAACTTCCATTGCCTATAACACATATTTTTGCTTTGGTTCCCATAAAGTCAAATTCGGCCATCAAAGTCATTATGGGCATACTCAGGTACCAGAGGGAATTTTACAGGACGCAAGTCTCTTTGTGAGCGGTAGATGGCTGTAAAGATCTCAACGGTTACCCGCCCTTCTGCTCCTGTAACCATGGGTTTTCTGCCTTCAGATATCGCGTCTAAAAAATCTTCAACATTCAATCTGTGATAGTATTCCATAGGTTTGACGCTGTTAAAAAAATCGGAATCCTCTTTTACCCAATCCTTAAGTTTGGTCTCTTCGCCGGGAACCGACCATAAATCGTTAACCGGAGGTTCCAGAATACTTGTCATTCCGGCAATGAACATAGCACCACCGTCAGTCTGAACCCCAACGGAAGCACCATTTTCCCCATGGATGTGAACTTTCCCATATATGCCAGGATTCTGGGAATTGCTGACAATAATATTCGCCACGCCACCATTTTTAAATTTCAGAATAGCCAGAGCAGTATCTTCAACTTCGATATATGGATGGTTCAGGTTTTTCCAGACGCCATAAATTTCATCTATCTCTCCGCCCATGAACCATTGCAGCAAATCCAGCTGATGAGGAGACTGATTTACAAGCACACCTCCGCCTTCGCCTTTCCAGGTCCCTCTCCATGGATCGCTGCTATAATAAGCTTCATTGCGCCAACCGAACATAAGTACTATGCCTAATGAAGGCTTACCTATCTTCCCTGAATCAATTGCATTCTTCAGGCGAAGGCATGGTGCATAAAACCGCCTCTGGGAGATCATTCCGATCTGTTTACCTGACTCTCTGGCTGCCAGGAGCATTGCATCACAATCCTCAAGTGAAGATGCCAGTGGTTTCTCAATAAGTACATTTGCCCCGGCTTTAAGCGCTAAAATTGCAGGCTCCCTGTGCGCGGGATGCGGAGTGCATATAATAACTACGTCCAACTTCTCTTTCAATACCATCTCCGAGACATCAGTGTACGATTTTACATTGTACTTTGAAGCAAACTGACTGGCTCGTTTTTCATCGTTATCGCAAACTGCCGTGAAAGCCGATCGTGATATTGTTGTTAATGCGGCTGCATGTATACCCGCCACTTTTCCACATCCTACTATTCCTGATCTCAATTTTTCGTTCATACAAAATTATGTTATGGTTTCAGTATCACTTTTAATAATCCTTTTTCCTTATTATACAACCTTTTAAAATATATAGATCCTTCCGATAGCGGGACCACCGCACTTATCATACTATCAACATTTATTTTTCCTTTTGAAATAAGGTCAAGTACAGCAGGATATTCTCCATTTATAGCACACGAACCTTTAATTGTGATCTCACCCGTAACTACTTTCTGTAAGGGCAACTCTATAGTCGGAGATAAATTACCAATCAGAACAAGTGTAGCTCCCTTTCGTAAGCTTTCAACAGCCGACTTAATTGTTGGTGTAATGCCAACGGCTTCGAAAGCAAAATCCGCACCCCTGTTATTTGTGTGTTTTCGGATCTCACCGGGAACGTTATCGAACTGAGAATTGAGAATAACGTCAGCTCCGGCAGCTTTAGCCATCTCAAGCTTTTCCTGAATAAGGTCTGTTGCAATTACATAGCATCCGGCCTGTTTCAGTAACTGAATGATGAATAACCCTATCATTCCGGAACCGAATACTGCAACAGTGTCATTAATTTTTACTCCTGAAATGTTGACAGAGTGTAAGGCAACGGCAACCGGCTCAACCATTGCCGACTGCTCAAAAGTGACATTATCAGGTATCCGGTAGAGAATATGACCGGGTATGCTTACATATTTTGCAAATGCACCATCGCGCCTGAAATCAGGGCATGACACCCCCAGTACCATTCGGTTATCACTGAGATTGTAGTGGCCATTACGGGTGTACCAGTCATCAAGATTATAAATAGTGGAATCAAAAGTAACCCTGTCACCTTTATTCCAGCCGGTAACATTTTTACCGGTTTCGATAATAATCCCGGAGGCTTCATGGCCCATAATAACAGGAGGAATGCGCCGGCCTGTACTGCCATCCATACCGTGCACATCGCTGCCACATATTCCGACTGCCTTCACTTCAACAAGAACATCATTTTCAGTTGGTTCAGGATCAGCAACATCCTTATAAACAAATTTATTGTACTCTTCCAATACAAGTGCTTTCATAATATTTGTGATTTATCGATACATATTTCAAGATTATTTACAGAGTCCTGTCGTTCTCGGCACTTTCGTAATAATCGAAATGATTGCCAAGTTTCTCCATCACCGGAAGTGTAATCCTGTCAAGTTCAGCCTTTATTTCTTTGTCTATTGGTTCCCTGACAGCATTCATGTTTGCATGAAGTTCAGAAACGTTCCGTGATCCTACGAGCATGCACGTTATAGCAGGATTATCCAGATTCCATTTGAGAGCAAGATCAGCCATTGGAATACCGGTTTCTTTGCATAAACTTCGAATTTCATTTAATGCGGCTTCAGTTTCCAATTCAACGCCCTCTTCACCGTGTCTGCATTCATTTGTGTTTTTGCAATTAAAGTGACGTGTCCGCCGTTGCCAGACGGGGATATCGGGAAAAGAAGGATAAATGTCTGCCAATATTCCCTGTAACAATGCCATATAACCAATAACCCCGATACCACTTTCTTTACATAGCTTTAAGGCATCATATTCGACCGCACGGCAAAGCAGATTATATGGAAGTTCATTAACTGCTATTTCTGTGAGCGGCAAACCCATAAGTCGGGTCCTGCTAAAATTGCTGACTCCAAAATAACGTATTTTCCCTTGCTTTTTTAATATTCTTAATGCATCAAGGGCATCTTCAATTTCAGGCGGATTTTCAATAATTTGAACATCCCTGGTAAAATGTTTGATTGAATGAGGGTGTAATGGCCAATGTATCATATATAAATCAACATAATCAGTTTTTAGTCGTCGCAGCGAAGCCTCACAGTGTTGAATCAATGTCTCCCTGTAACAATTTGAAGGGCTGACTTTTGTTCCAATCAAAAACCTGTCTCTGGGAAGTTTGTATATTGCTTCCCCCAGTGAAGATTCACTTCTTCCTTCATTGTATACCTCCGCAGTATCAAAGTAATTGATGCCTGAATTTATTGATTCATAAACAACATTGTTTACATCTTTTTGGCTTTGTTCACCCCAGTATTCACCTCCGCCAAAAGCCCAACAACCTGTTCCCAGTGACGACATTTCAAGACCTGAGTTTTTACATATTCTCTTTTCCATTTTGTAAAAAAATATTAATGATGCGAATTAAGTGTTGAAACAGAGTAAGTTATTAGGGTAAAAGAATTCGTATCAATAACCAATTATTCTGTTCTTATCTATGAGTTTAGGTTTTGGCCGAATGACAGAGACAAGAATATCATCAAAGACATCTCTGGCAGAAGTTACGCCTTCACTGACTGGTTCAATCCTGTTGATACCATTTTCCCAGACAGACTGAGCCACCAGTGCCGGGGTGAATTTCGCACCTTTTTCCGCAGTTATATCAGCTTTAAATAGTAATGCCGGTTGTCCGCAACTAAATTCATCTTCTTTAAGAGACTGAACATCGAATTCGGGAAATGAATCATTAAAATCTCCGGCAAGATTCATCTCAATCCAGCAAATCCAGGATGACCCGGGTTCTACCTCAATCCTGACAGAAAAATAATCACCTTTCGGAGTAGCTCCGGTAACTGCCGAATATTTATCGTTTTCAACCAGTTCATAGGATTGTTGTCCTCCTTTGAATATATCAAACCATCGTGGCAAAGCAACCGGCACATTAGGTTTGCCCTCCCAATCACCTTTGCTGACACGGCTTGTGACAAATACCGTTTTAAATTTATGAGTTTTGGAATTCTCAAGCCAAATCGCAAATTGTGGCGGTTCTGCAAATGTTGAAAGGTGGATTACCTCTTTATTCTGATGAATATCAAATTGGATGAGTGTCCGTCCAAATGTCCGTATAATAAGGAATCCTGCAACTACAATTATCACTGATACAATGAGAATTGATACAGATATGACGATCTTTAATCTTACTTTACCCTCCTTAAACATTCTCATCATACTTTAACCGGCATTTCATATCCTCTCCTGTAAACTCTTGTATCCAACATATTAGCTTCATCTGAGTTAACAATGACCTCTTTCGACCCATCAAAATAGAGCTGCTTTTTGCCAACCCTGTATGACAAATTTGCCAGATGTACCAGAATGGCACTTAAGTGTCCCTGTTCAATATCAGCATTAGGAACCTTACGTGAGCGTATGGATTCGATAAAGTTTTGTTGATGAACCTCATCCGGGAAATAACCTTTCTCCTGGGCTATAATTTTAGAATCTGATCCTTTTACCTGCCAGCCTGCACCATGGCGTCCGAGATACATCATGGCATCCGTACCATAAATCTCGATCCGGTCGCAATTCAACAGCCAATCAGGAAATACTTTGCCGTATCTTACTTCAGGTGATGATTTTGACAGATAGTTTCCATAATTCGAACTTTCACAAGTCATTGGATAATCTCCATAATCAAAAGTAATAGTCTGATTATCAGGTATATCCCTTTTATCATTATATAATACACGACCACCGGCACAATGTACCGACCTGGGATAAGGAGGGTCACCCATCACCATTCGCGCAAGATCCATTACATGCGAAGCATCGCCTGCAAGTGCCAGACCTCCTGAGTAAACCCACCAATCGTACCAGGCTTTGTGGCGACTCACATTATATTTCACAAGAGGTGCAGGTCCCAGCCATTTATCCCAGTTTAATCCTTCAGGAACTTTTGAATCGGGTTTTAACAACCAGGGTTTACTTCCCGGCAGCATGCAGTAATTCTTTACTAAAACCACCTTCCCCAATTTTCCGCTCCTGATGTACTCACGTGCAGTGAATGAATATGGAGCGCTGCGGTTCTGGGTTCCGCACTGTACGATGCGTTTGTACTTTTTTGCGGCTTCAATCATCTTCCTTCCTTCAGGAATGGTCATTGAGATATTCTTTTCGACATAAACATCTTTCCCCGCCTGGCAAGCCAGTACTGTTGCCAGTGCATGCCAATGTTCCGGTGTGGCAATTACAACAGCATCCACATCTTTATCGTCAAAAATATTCCGCATATCCTCAACGCGTTTTGGTTTAACTTTTTGCTGTTTTTCCAACTCCGCAATTGCACGTCCCCCTCTTTCCAAATCCACGTCACAAACATATTTAACCTCGACATCCGGATTACATTTCTGCATGCTTAGAATTACCTGTGTTCCTCTACCTCCGGCACCAATAAGAGCCAGGACTATTTTTTCATTTGCACTCGACATAGTAATATCTTTTTGAATAAAGTTTTTAAGATTTAAACAATTAATAGTATGGTGCAGCGTCAATTGCAGCTGCACCATTCTAAATAAGCGGCTGAAAAAAATCTGTTCCCGGTGCTATAGATCAGACTTTTTCCGGCATACTGTAATTTTTGCGATAAGTTGTTCTGACCAACTTATTAGCATCGTCATTACCTATAAAACGCTCATTTTCTCCATCGAAGAAAAGCTGTTTATTACCTACACGATATGCTATGTTGCCCAGGTGCACAAGGCAGGCACTTAGTTGTCCCTGTTCAACAGCCCCATTTGGTTTTTTACGGGTTCTCAGAGACTCAATGAAGTTTTTCTGGTGATCAGGATCCGGAAATACCCCTCCGTCCTGTGCAATAATTTTAGAATCTTCACCCTTTACCTGCCACCCCCCACCATGTCGGCCCAGATACATCAACCCTTCAGTGCCATAAATTTCTGTTCTTGTGGCGTTTGTTCTCCAATCGGGAAATAAAGTGGGATCCATTCTGATATTATTGGGTGTTTTCTTCATGTAATTTGTAGCATTACCATTGTCACAAGTCATGGTGAAAGTTCCATAATCATATGTAATAGATTGAAATTCCGGAGTTTCTTTCTTTGAACCCCATGCATAATTACCACCCCAGCCATAAACTGATTTGGGGTGTCCGGGATCACCCAGGACCAATCGCGCCAAATCCATTACGTGACTGGCATCATCAGCCAGAACACCACCGCTATATGCCCAATAGTCACCCCATCCGCCACGACTTTGCATATCATGTATATTAGGATTATAAGGAACAAAAGGTGCCGGGCCGAGCCATGCATCCCAATTTAATCCGGCAGGTACGGCAGAATCCGGTTTTGCATTCCATTTGCCTCCGCCAAGCATATTGTAACATTTTACAGTCACTACCTGTCCAAGTTTCCCGCTTTTAATATATTCCCTTGCAGAAAAAGCGTAAGGAGCACTTCTGTTTTCAAATCCAATCTGAACAATTCTATTGTACTTTTCGGCTGCCTCGACCATCTTACGCCCTTCCCATATACTGATTGAAGGGTTTTTCTCAACATAGACATCTTTTCCGGCCTGACAGGCCCAGACAGTTGCCAGTGAATGCCAGTGTTCAGGTGTGGAAATCCAGACAGCATCAATATCCTTATCATTGAATACCTCTTTCATGTCCTTTGAACGTTGAGGTTTATACCCTAAGGATTTCTCAATCGCATTGATAGCTTTATCAGCCTTCAGATCGTTAACGTCACAAACTGTTTTTATTTTAACATTTGCATTTAATTTGCATGTGCTGATAATAGTCCCGGTACCCCGTGAACCTGATCCTATAATTGCCAGAACGATTGTATCATTAGCTCCCTGAAAACCGGAAGATAAAGGCATAAATGAGGCCCCAAGAGAAACTCCTGCGGTTCCAATTATTGTTTTCCCAATGAAATCACGTCTTTTCATAATCTATTTTTTAAGTAAATAATCAATACAATTAAACATTATCCCCCTGAATTTTTCAATTTTCCAGTCTTCCCAATGCCCCATGGAAGTATAAATTACATCTCCCTTCTCCCTGTGGTTTATCCAGAGGACCGGTTCAACGGGCTTACCCGGGACAGTTCCTAAAAGAAGTACCTGGATGTTAGGTGACCTGAGAGGTCTGTTTTCATAGAGGGTATGAAGGGGAGCAACCGGCGCTGTAAAATCTTCAGGAGAGACTCCTTTGAATAAAGGATGGTTTTCCATTCCCGGAACAACCGAGAAGACTATCCCAACTTTCATCGTTCCATAATGACCAGCGTAATTGCCTCCCAGAACATCCCTGTCAAATTCCGGCCATTGATCCAGAAATTCAGCTACTTTTCCTGTGGCTGCAGAAACCCCTCCACCCGAATTGGGTACAACCTGATTGGCATTGAAAGCATGGCTTGCTGTGCGAAGACCGATTATTGGTTTGCCGCTATTTGCATATTCCTTAATAAGGCTCATTTGTTCCGAGGGTAAAGCACGACGTCTGACCTGAATCACTGCCAGATCAGCATCCTTTAGTATCTGGAGATTTTCAATATTATGAATGCCTTCTCCTGTATAGACTGGCTTACCCAACGCAAATTCGCAATTCACACCCTTTGTCAACAATAATTCGTGTGCAAAGGCTGGTAAGGTTTGATTGGCATGGTACTCGTTTTCAGCAATTACAAATGCCACTATAGGACGTTTATCCTCTTTAAACCTGAATTGTTTCTGACCTGTAAAATCAGTTGATACTACTGTAGGGCTGACATATGTTTCAATGTATTCGTTTATTAAGCTGGTTCCTGTAAAATGTGATACCTTCGGCATCTGTTTCGAATCATACATAACATCAGTCAGATCGCGCATCAGGACAACATTAAATCCTAACCGGACCATATTCCTCAATCCAAATGAACGTCCTATTACACACATATTTGTATGTACCCCCATCAAAATCACATTTTTGATGCCCTTTTGCTTAAAAAGCCCAGAGATCTCGATTCCTGAATCACTGATTGCATCTTTGTCAGAGATTGTAATTAAATCAATCTGATGAGTCCAGGGACTTCCTTGCTTGCATTCCGGAGAACAATCACAACCTCCATCAGATTGGTCAATAGGCCAGATTGCATCTTTCTCTGAAGGCAGCTTGCTGTCGCTAATCAAACCTGCAGCCTTATTGTTCTTATATTTTGCACCCAGTTTCCGGGCCGGAGTGCCTTTATAAAAATCCATACAATCGCTCGGGGCATGAACGATCAATACTCCCTTGTCACGTGCAACAGAAACTACATTATTTATGAACGGAGCCATTTCGGTAACTCTTTCAGTGGCCCCTTTGCACCAGTGTTCATTCCACATATCGCAAATAATGATAGCAGTCTCTTTTGGATTCCAGAACTGGATCTCATTCGCCCTGATGTAAGCCCCGGCATCATCCACAGAGGGTACTACTTTTTGTAGTGACATTTTAATACTTTGTACCTGCTCGCCTTTTTGAGCTTGCACTATCGTTGTATTTGCAAGTACAAATAGGATCAGCAACTGACAGGATAATTTTATTTTCATTACTTTCTGGTTATTTAATTATAGATTTTTAGGATTCTTAGTATACAATATGTGTTAACACCCCATCCTGAAGTCTTCCGGTTCAATATTTAAAACTTTCGGACAAATAGATATTAGCTCAAATTAATACATAGCTGCATTTCCTAATGCAGCTATGTATTTAATTAAAGATTAATAATCAGGATTCTGGACTAACAATTCATTTTTATTCATTTCACTCCTTAAAATCGGGAAGAAATATGCCTTATCTATCCATGCTCTCCTCTCGATAATTTCATGGAAGATAGTTGGAACAGGTGAAGTTGTCTTATCCGGAAGTAGTTTATATGTAACGTTGGCTTTATAAGTATTCCCATAAGCCTGAGGACCAATCACCCATCTCCGTACATCGAAGAAGCGATGATCTTCATACATCAGCTCTATAAATCTTTCGTTTCTATAACGTGCACGTAACTCAGCTCCTGATTCTGTCAACCCGGGGAGCCCGGCTCTCTTTCTTACCATATTGATGTAAGTCCTGGCTTCATCATCCAGGCCAAGTTCTATACTTGCTTCAGCATAATCCAAAAGTACTTCAGCATATCTTATATATGGCCAGGATACTGCCTGCCTTGTACCAGCTGAAGGAAGAACTGCCGGATCTAAAAATTTTCGGGCATTATATAATGTCGGGCTGCTATTGTTTGGTTCAAATGGCCCGCTTCTACTATCCAGGCCCGGCTCAACCCACATCGTGTTAGTTGCGCTATTCCACCTCTCAAAATAACCGACGTTGACAATCCCAACCGGGTCTAACCCTGCTGAATATGAAGGACGTGGCCTCCATTTTGCACCCTCGTAAAGAATTGACGCATAAAACCTGGGTTCCCGGTTCTTATAAGGGAAAGCTGCATGAGCAGGATTATTCCAATCGAATTTTGTGCCATCCCTCATCTCAAATGCATCCACTAGATTACCTGTCGGGACATTGTTACTCTGGCCTCCCCATCCGTTGGGCGGATTCATAAGTGAAGCACTGTTTACATTTTCACCGATTACAGGAACACCGATTGACTGAAACCTGACCCAAATGCTTTCTACTGTTTGTTTCAAGATAAAAAGTTCTTCAAAATTTTTAGCGACAGAATCAGTAGGAGCAGGTTCTGGCTTATACAAACTATAGGCATTCAGATCTATAACCACTTTGGCAGCATCTTTTGCGGCCTGCCACCGCGAAGTTCTGGCAGATGCGGATATATCTGTATAACCTGTTAACTCAGGATTGGAATAGTTTGGAAATACATTAGTATTGTGCAAATCACTTGCAGCGTACAAAAGGACTCTTGCCTTAAGTGCCAACGCTGCACCTTTTGTCGCACGGCCATTATCATTTCCACTCTGCACAAGCGGTAAAACACTTGCCGCCTGATCCAGATCTTCCACGATAAAGTTTATGCACTCTTCATATGAACTGCGATTAATTAAAAAATCGTCCTCCAGTTTATAGCTTTTTGCGACAATAGGAACACCTCCATACAAATTCGTCAGTGTGAAATAATTCCAGGCTCTCAGAAACCTGACTTCACCAATCATTGCATCTTTGTCGAAGGTAGCAGCTTCAATATTTTCAAGAAACAAATTACACCTTCTGATACTTAAATACAGGCTTTGCCAGTTCTCCTGTCCCCAACTTGGAATGCCATCGGGTGTCATTTCAGACTTATTGAACCTGAGCGAAGCCGCGTCATCTCTCCGGAGGCCCTCATCACTAAAGCAGCATTTCATTCTCTTTTGAAAACTTTGATTCAGGTTAATATATATCCCATTAATATAGCTCTTAGCCAATGCCTGATCCTTCCATACATCTGCAGAGGAAAATTCATTTAATGGACTTATATCAAGAAATTCATCCTTACATGATATTGTTAAAAGGATTATACACAGACATATTTTAGAAATATTTATCATATTTTTCATATACTATACAATTATAAGGTTACTCTAATTCCAAAATTGAACACCCGGCTCATAGGATAGGTGGTTCCGAATGTTTCCGGATCAAAAGCCTTTTCTTTAGAGAAAGTCAAAAGATTTAGTCCTGAAAAATAGATATTTAAATCGCTTATCTTTAACTTATTAGAAAAGGATTGGCTTACATTATAGCCAATTTGCAGGTTTTTCAATCTTACATAATCATTGTTCTTTAGCCAATATGTATTATTGATAGAACTCCAATATTCACCTCCGGTATTCCATGTTCTGGGCTTTGTGGCATTGGGATTATCTGCAGTCCAACGACCTTCAGCGTCGGATGCCAGAAAGTCACCTATTTTACCAGCCTCAATAGAGTAGGTCCGTACAGCACCTGCAGCACCCTGTAACTGAACAGAAGCATATAACCTTTTATAACCAAGGTTAATCGAAAGACCCCCTGTAAACGTAGGAACATCGGTCTTTGATACCCTGACCTGGTCCAGGCCGTCAATTTTCTCATCCTTGTTAACGTCTTCAAATATTATATCGCCCGGTCGTGCATTAGTCCAGTGAGGGTAATTTGCTATAGCTTCCACATCACTAAATATTCCTATAGCATTATAGTATAGTCCTGCATTCATTGGCCTGCCAGTAGATTGCTGATAATCAGGTACGCCAGGTGTTTCATCCCAATATTTGATTTTATTATGCGCAACAGAAATATTTCCGGATATACTATAATCAAAATTGCCAGTCTTGTCTTTATAGCCAACCTGAATCTCATACCCTTTATTAATAACTTCCCCAATATTTTCTCTTGGAAGTATTAAACCGGTTGTAGCCGGAACGGATGCGTTCCTATACCAGAGTATATTTGTACGCAGGTTATAAAAATATTCAGCCGAGAGATTAATCTTGCCGTTTAAAGTTTCCAGATCAAAGCCTACATTGGATTGATTGGCAATCTCCCAGGTAACATTCGGATTTGCGATTCTGAGTTCAGTCAATGCCTTCTCAAGTACGTCACCATTAAAAACATAAGGAAGTTGACCAAAACCATAACTTGAGAGATATTGATATGGAGTAATACGATCGTTACCTGTTTGTCCCCACGAACCACGTAATTTGAAGAAATTAATAAATGATAAACTATTTTTCCAGAATCCCTCTTCAGACATTCTCCATCCAAGTGATATACCGGGGAAAAAGCCATAACGACCTTTCTCGGGAAATATGTAAGATCCGTCATACCGGAAAACAAATTCAACAAGATACTTCTGACGGTAATCATAGTTTAACCTTCCAAAGTAATTTAATCGTGCATCAAGTGAAGTTGATCCTCCATTCTCTTTACCAACATCGCCTCCGGCAAACATCTGGTCAAGTGCAGTTGATACAAACCCTCTCCTGTAGGCTGACAAAGATGCAGACTCACCCAAATATTTTTCAATTCCAACAAGCAGCTTGAAATTATGTTTCTCAGCAATACTGCGTTCATAATTCAGCAAACCGTTAACCATTATTGTTTGGCCATCTGTTATACTTTGATCCAGTGTGGGGTCCAAAGTGGGTCCGGATAGTGCTCCTACTACAACAGGTTCACCATTCTCGTCGTAGGTCTGCCTGTCCCAGGAGTAAAGTAAATAAGGAGTGCTCCATACCTTGTGGCTATAAATATCCTTATCTACAGAACCTGTTCCGGTAAGAGACAATCCTTTTACCCATGGTATCTTGATTTGCAGTCTCAAATCGCTTGAAAAATAATATGTTTTACTTTTATCATATCCAACCGCATCCGATGTTAAAACTATAGGATTATTACCTCCTTCATAACCGGAAGCCGGTTTGTGGCCAGGATATTCATCTAAAAAAATTGGCTTACTTCTATTGATCAGATAGGTAAAAGT
>JBAVOD010000139.1:0-3344 GCA_049691735.1 Bacteroidales bacterium | reverse complement strand
GTTTAAGCTCGGGGATTACAAGCAGAGCCATAAAGGAAAGGGTCATGAATGGCGCCGACATTATGCATCCGAGCGACCGGACATGATCTGAAAGATCCTGATATGCGGAAGCGACTTCTTTTACCGGAAGCGATGACATTATCCCGGCAATATTAAGCTGCAGCGAATTAATGGCAGAACCATCTGCCACAGCGAGTCCGCCCTTTAACCTGACTACTTCATTAACTGCCGAAACGATATCGTCATCATTCGTTCCGATGCAGATTATATTATGGCAGTCATGCGCAACCGAGCTCGCAAAGGCACCGGCTTTAAGACCGAAGCCTTTTATGAATCCTACCGCAGGCGGAGCATCATTATAACGGTCCTTTACAATTATCTTCTGAATATCATTGACCCGATCCGCTCCCGTCGTGCCGATATCGGCAGCAGATACAATAGCTTCCTTTGTTATCAGCAGCCCGTCATATGCTTCAATTACCCGTATCCTGCCGGTAAACTTTCCTGTGTTTATCTGTGACCTGTCAACCGGCGTACAGTTGAACCTGTTCACAGGTTTCGGATCGCCGTAATCGAACAGAACTTTACCGTTATCAAATACCTTTACCCCGTCAATCCAGGTTTCCCCGATATCCATATTCTGCAGGTCATCAACAAGTATCAGGTCGGCAGGCTGACCTTCCCTGAGCAACCCGATGTCAAGGCCGTAATGTTCTGCCGGATTCAGGGTGCAGCTCCTGATCACATCGAAAAGATCATAACCATCTCTGATGAGATGCGCTACCAGCTTGTTGATATGTCCTTTCATAAGCATCTCGGGATGCAGGTCATCACTGCAGAGCATTACCATGGCGGGATTTGTCCGGTACAAAGGCTTGAGAGCATCCATATTTCTTGCAGCACTGCCTTCCCTGATCAGCACTTTCATGCCGAGCGAGATCTTTTCAGCAGCCTCTTCAAGGGTAGTGCATTCATGATCTGTAGTTATTCCCGCCGCAATATATTTTTTTAACTTATCTCCGCTCAGTCCCGGTGCATGTCCATCAATACGCTTATGATATATAGCTGCGACTTTCAATTTGCTTATAACCTCCGCATCATCATAAATAACGCCGGGGAAATTCATCATTTCAGAAAGGTATTTCGCATCGCCCGTCCTGAACAGTTCTTCAATCTCAAATTGAGTCAGCACTGCCCCGCTTGTTTCGAAAGGGGTTGCAGGCACGCACGAAGGCGCACCAAAGAAAAATTTAAGGGGCACTTTCTCACCATCCCTGACCATATACCTTACTCCTTCAATTCCCAGTACATTGGCAATTTCGTGAGGATCCGAAACCACTGCCGTTGTTCCACGTGAAACAGCCTCACGGGCAAATGATCCCGGAGTTACCATCGAACTTTCAATATGAATATGCGAATCAACAAGTCCGGGCAATATATATATGTCATCCGCACTGTCACTTCGGACTATCTTGTTTATTACCCCGTCAGTGACAGAGATCTCAGCCGGATAGATTTCTCTGCTATAGATATCCACAATTTTCCCCGATATTTTCATTTGAATCCAATTTCAAATAAAATATGTTCCACGTGGAACACTTTATCTCCCCAGATACATTAGAAGTATATTTATGTCTGACGGAGAAACTCCGCTAATGCGTCCGGCCTGCCCAATGCTTTCAGGCTTGATCCTTGCAAGCTTCTGGCGTCCTTCCGTTGAAATTGAGAGCAGCTCTGAATAATTAATGTCATCAGATATCCTGACTTTATCGAGTCTCTTTATCTTTTCAGCAACAGCTTTTTCCCTTTGAATGTATCCTTCATATTTGATCCTGACTTCAGCTGACTCGAGAATTTCATCCAGCCGTCCCGTTACAATCAGTTCCTCATACCCGAAATATCCGATCTCCTTAATAAGTTCCTTCATTCCTATCTGAGGCCTGGCAGCAATTCCGGCTGCCTTTACTTTCTGATTAACCCGACTCGTTCCGGTGCGGTCAAGGAATCCGTTTATTATTTCAGGCCCTATACTCTCCGTTCGTAAGTAACTGATAAGCCCTTCAACCAATCTTTCCTTTTGTTCCAATTTTTCTATCCGGTCATTTCCGGCCAGACCAAGAATATATCCCTTCCTTGTTAGGCGTTCATCTGCATTATCCTGCCTGAGAAGTATCCTGTACTCAGCTCTTGCCGTAAACATCCGGTAGGGTTCGTCGACCCCTTTTGTGACCAAATCATCAATCAGCACACCAATATATGATTCCTCACGCCCCATTACGAAGCTCTCTTTGTTTCTGATTTTAAGTACAGCGTTTATCCCGGCCATCAGACCCTGGGCCGCCGCTTCCTCGTAACCAGTCGTTCCGTTGATCTGTCCTGCAAAATATAGGCTGTCGATCTTCTTTGTTTCAAGAGTTGTTTTCAACTGCGTCGGCTGAAAGAAATCATACTCGATAGCATAACCTGGTCTGAAGATTTCTGCATGCTCAAGTCCGGGTATCTTCCTTATGGCGTTTAGCTGAATTTCCAGAGGGAGGCTGCTTGAAAAACCGTTGATATAATACTCGACTGTATCTCTTCCTTCGGGCTCAATAAAAAGCTGGTGCGAATCCTTCTCTTTAAAGGTCACAATTTTGTCCTCGATGCTTGGACAATATCTCGGACCCCTTCCTTTGATCCTTCCTGTAAAGAGCGGACTGAATTCAAGTCCTTTGCGAAGCTCTTCGTGAACCTTTTCGTTAGTATGTGTTATAAAACAGCTTTTCTGCCCTGCGATCTCAACCCGGTCATTAATATAAGAAAATGTCCTCCCTTCGGAATCACCCTTCTGTTCAGCCATTGCTGAAAAGTCAATTGTTCTTCCGTCGATCCTGGCACTTGTGCCTGTCTTCATTCTCTCTACTGTGAATCCAATCTCCCTCAGCTGATCACTCAGTCCCGTTGAAGCCTGTTCGCCTGAGCGTCCTCCCCTGAAATTACTGAATCCAACATGCATCAATCCATTCAGGAATGTCCCGTTTGTAAGGATAACCGCTTTAGCCCTAAACTTTGTTCCCAGGCTGGTTTCAACTCCTGTAACCTTTCCGTCTTCAATAATTAGTTTCTGTGCCAGTTCCTGCCAGATGAACAGGTTATCGGTCCTTTCGATCGCCTTTCTCCATTCTGTGCTGAATAATTGCCGGTCACACTGAGCTCTCGGACTCCACATAGCCGGCCCTTTTGATCTGTTCAGCATCCTGAACTGGATCATGCTTCTGTCGGTCACAATTCCGCTCATACCCCCGAGGGCATCTATCTCCCTCACTATCTGACCCTTTGCAATTCCCCCCATAGCGGGATTGCAC
>JBAVOD010000138.1:0-13030 GCA_049691735.1 Bacteroidales bacterium | reverse complement strand
CTTCAGGCTCAATGCAAGGTTTTATATAGCTGAATGCCTTAATTCATCAGGCAATAAACCGGAGGCGCTTGGTCTTTACCAGGAGGTAATAAAGACCCCGAATAACCAGTTCATGGAACAATCGCTTGTGGCTGCTTCTTCAATCCTTTTTGAAAATGAGGACTATTCGTTGTCGTTCGACCTCTATGAGAGGCTGGGACAGGTTACTTCCAATCCTGAAAACAAGCTGATCTCACTGAGGGGCCAATTGAGGTCGGCTTATCAGGCCGGTGACGCCCAGAAAAGCATAGCTGCAGCCGAAAGGATTGCTTCAGCCCAGGGGATGCCCGAAGAACTCATCAGGGAATCGATTTTCATAAGGGCTAAAGCACATTACAGCCTGAATGAATTTGACGACGCTCTTCGCGAATTCAGAAAGACAGCTACCGAAGTAACAAGTGCCGAAGGCTCTGAGTCGAAATACAGGGTTGCCGAACTGCTTTTTAAAAAGGGCAGCGCTGAAGAAGCTGAAAAGATTGTTACACAGTTCATTGATCAGAATTCACCACACCAGTTCTGGATGGCAAAAATGTTCCTTCTGCTGGCCGACATAAGCATTAAAAAAGGAGACAGCCTTCAGGCACGGGCGACACTCCAGAGCCTTAAGGAATACTATACGGTTAAAGATGACGGAATTCTTGATGAAGTAAACACCAGGCTCGCTTCACTTGATGAGATCAAATAAGACCGATCTGTGCATGATTATTAAGATATTGGCATAAGTAAGAAACAGACTGATATGATAACGCGAAGCTTTATAACAGCAATTCTGACATTGATCTTCCTGCTTCCGGTGCATGCACAGGAAAAAAAGGATCAGTCGGCGCTTAAAAGGGAGGTAACGCTGTACAATCCGTACAAACCCTCGCTCAATGACGCAAGGAAAAAGAGCTTCCTGCCCGAAATTGCCGATTCTTCAAAGGTTACCAAGAAATTCAGCTACAACGTGGTATCAGGCCCATACTCCCCTGAATATACTATAAGCCCTATCAAATCGGCCGCACTTTTATCAGATCCACTTCCCAAACTGTATAAGGGCTATGTTAAGGCAGGCCTTGGCAACAACACCACTCCGCTCGGTGAGCTAAGCATCGCCAGTACAAGGTCAAAAAAGGGGGCAGCAGGCTTTTATGCAAGACACTATTCATCAAACGGGTTCGTTCCCCTTGCGAACCGGCAACGTGTTTTTGCCGGATTCATGGATAATGACGCTGACCTCTACGGAAAGAAATTTTTCAGAAAGAGCGTTCTTGACATCACTGCCCTGTACAAACAGAGGACCAGATATGCCTACGGATACGACACTGATATTGCAGAGATGTTTTACGATCCCGGAAAGAAAAATGTCAGGACAGGCTATTACGATGCAGGCGCTGCTGCTTCATATTCTTCCCTGAATCTTGATTCGACCAGCTTTTCCTACGATTTCGATCTTGCCTATGACTATTTCAACAACACCGATGATGTGTTTTATCATCATCTGGGCTTTGGCGGGTCAATGTCAAAGTTATACAAGGGATTCTATTCCGGTGCCGATATTAAGCTTGACCATTACAAATTCACTCAGTCCCTTGGCCTTGATCCGAAATACATCTTCTCGGTAAACCCGTATGTCAGGAAGAACACGGGGAACTGGAATTTTAACCTGGGCGTCAGCCTGGTGGTGGACAGGAATCTTGAAGAAGCTGCGAAATTTCACTTTTATCCCGATGTGAAGTTCGGATTCAGTGTGGTCCCCGAATATTTAAGGTTTTTCACTTCTCTGACAGGCAGGCTTGAAAAGAATGATCCGGTGAATGTGTTTGATGAAAATCCTTATATCATAAATGATGGCAGCATGTTCAGGGTCCCGAATACCAGCTATCCGCTGATTGTCTCGGCAGGACTGAAAGGCAATAACGGCCTCGAAGGCAACTACCTGGTATCGGTTTCCTACTCGGTAATCAATGATATGCTTTTGTATTCCAATATTGTTTTTCCCGATACCGCTTCCATGATCGAAAGGGGTAATCATTTCATTGTTCTGCCCGACGATGCTGAACTCCTGAATATACATGGTGAGATGAACGGGGCATTTACAAAGAAGATGACCTTCAGCGCAGAAGGGAACTATTATAAGTATACCCTTTCGGCAAATGAATACGCCTGGAATAAACCTGACTGGGACGGTAAGATCGGCTTGTATTATAACCTCAGGAACAAGATAATTGCAGGGACCCAGGTTACATTGATCGGAACGCGCAGGTTCCTTGTCAGTCAGAGTCCTACGGGCTGGACGACGCTTACACCTCATGTCATTACGAACCCTGCATACGTCAATCTGGGTTTCAGCGCTGAATACAGATATTCAAAGATCCTGTCAGTCTGGTTCAGGATTAATAATATTTCGGGGAAGCGTTATTACGAATGGGCTTTTTACCCCTCTCAGATGTTCAATTTCATGCTGGGATTCAGCTATAGCCTTTAAAAAATGGTATGATCTTTGCTGAATAGCACGCGGTTTAAGCATATTTCTGCCATAACTCCTCTGATTTCACCCTTATTTTTTTACCACTTAGGTAATTGTACCTGAAGGGATTTCAGTGCGTGCTAATATCAATGCATGCGTGAAAGAGGTTATTCAGGAAATGTTAATTATTTTATGAAATTGTGGATTACTTTTGCCTTTCCCTGGCCGGAAAACCATAAAAAATCGCTATCTTTGTATCGATGATCAAAATACATATAATCAGCTAATTATAAACTGAAAAATATATCGGAAAAACCGGTATAATGAAGGTTAAAAATATTATTGATGTAATTTATTGAATGATGGGTGAGAATGAAAAAAAATTGCAGGAAGAATCTGATTATTCTGCAGAGAGTATTCAGGTGCTTGAAGGTCTTGAAGCTGTGCGGAGAAGGCCTGCAATGTACATTGGTGACATTGGGGTAAAAGGATTGCACCATCTTGTTTATGAGGTTATTGACAATTCCATAGATGAAGCACTCGGAGGGTTCTGCTCTCAGATTGATCTTGTGATCCACGAGGACGGATCACTGACCGTGACCGACAATGGGCGCGGTATTCCGACAGGATTTCATGAAAAGGAGCAAAAGTCTGCTCTTGAGGTGGTAATGACCGTGCTTCACGCCGGAGGCAAATTCGACAAGGGTTCATACAAGGTGTCCGGAGGACTTCACGGTGTTGGAGTATCATGCGTGAACGCACTGTCGGAGCATCTGAAAGTAGTGGTAATGAGGGAAGGCAAGATCTTTAAGCAGGAGTACGAGAAAGGCAAACCGGTTACCGGTGTGGACGTGATAGGCGAAACTGATAAATCGGGTACGATCATAACATTCAATCCGGACGCCACAATATTCCAGGCTATTGATTTTAATTTCGAGATCCTTTCGGCAAGGCTGAGAGAACTTGCATTTCTTAACAAAGGGATCGTCCTTACGATAAAGGACGAAAGGGAACTTATTGAAAACGGTAACGGTGGAAAAGCACGCTCCGAGGAATTCAAGTCTGATCTCGGACTTAAGGAATTTGTCGAATATCTCGATGTAAACAGGGAACGCCTGATAGGGGCTCCCATTCACATAGATTTCGATAAGACCGAAATACCGGTTGAGATCGCTTTGCAATACAATAATTCCTTCTCTGAGAATGTCCACTCCTACGTGAATAATATTAATACGATTGAAGGAGGGACACATCTGGCTGGATTCCGGAGAGGACTGACCAGGACCCTGAAAAAATATGCTGAGGATTCAGGTGCAACATCAAAGCTTAAATTCGACATAAACGGCGATGACTTCAGGGAAGGACTTACAGCAGTCATTTCGGTGAAAGTGGCTGAGCCTCAGTTTGAGGGACAGACAAAGACCAAGCTCGGCAATTCGGAAGTCATGGGGGCAGTCGATCAGGCTGTGAGCACGATGCTTACCAATTACCTCGAAGAAAATCCCAAAGATGCCCGGATCATAGTGCAGAAAGTTATTCTGGCTGCCACAGCCCGGCATGCTGCCAGAAAAGCCAGGGAACTGGTTCAGAGGAAGAACGAGTTTTCAGGATCAGGACTGCCCGGCAAGCTGGCCGACTGCGCTGACAGGGATCCTTCAAAGTGCGAGATTTACCTGGTTGAGGGCGACTCGGCAGGAGGTACCGCAAAACAGGGACGTGACCGGAAATTCCAGGCAATACTTCCACTGAGGGGTAAGATCCTGAACGTTGAAAAGGCAATGCAGCACAGGATCTATGAAAGCGAAGAGATAAAAAATATTTTTACTGCTCTTGGCGTCAACATCGGTACCGACGAGGACAGCAAAGCCCTTAACCTTACAGGCCTGCGATATCACAAGATCATCATAATGACAGATGCCGACGTTGACGGATCACATATCACTACCCTGATAATGACCTTCTTCTTCAGATACATGCAGGACCTGATAAAGGGAGGCCACCTGTTCATTGCAACCCCGCCTCTTTATCTTATAAAGAAAGGCAAGACTGAACGGTATTGCTGGAGCGAGGAGGAACGCGAAGCTGCTGTTGCAGAACTTGGCCAGGGAAAAGAATCAGCAGTAGGAGTCCAGCGTTACAAAGGTCTTGGAGAAATGAACGCCGAACAGCTCTGGGAAACAACAATGAATCCCGAAAGCAGGACACTCAGGCAGGTGACCATCGAAAGCGCAGCCGAAGCTGACCACATATTCTCAATGCTGATGGGAGACGAAGTGCCCCCGCGCAGGGAATTTATTGAAGCCCATGCAAAATATGCAAAGATTGATGCTTGAACCGGTAATCGCTCTGACAGAACAAAAATAAATCAGACCCCGAAAAGTTTCCTTTTTATTACTACTGCATTACTCCTGCATACCTCACTGCAGCAAAAACATCTTATGCATTTCCTGTCATTAAGGATAATGTGATTGCGGACTGCCGCATCAGGAGTGATAGCATTCACAGGGCAGATCTTAACACATTCGCGGCAGTCTGTACAGTTTGACCGGATGAAAACCGGCCTTCGTTCAAGCTTTTTAAGAAAATGGAGCCGGCTCTTCAGGAACCTGAAAGATATGTTTGAATCCGATGCTATCGGGATCCTCCTGAAATCCATCCTTATCAATGATTTAAGCTCGGGACCGTTATACTGAATTTCATCAGGGGACTTTAACCATAATTCCCTCGACAAGGCAACCCTGTTTGTCGGAATATCAAGCGGATTGTATCCTGCAATTGTGCTTGCTATAATATCGAGTGCCACGGGATTTGATGAACCTATCAATACCTCAGTTCTGAATGGCGTACCCTGACCGGGTCCCGCACCTTCCATTCCCACAATGCCGTCCATCAGATAAAAATGGGGAGCTACTGCCTCACTCAGGTCAACAAGAAACCGCGCAAAACTTTCCCTGTTCTGATGCAGGGCATGCTGTTTTGCCTTTGAAAAGGAAGGCACAAGACCAAGTGAATTTTTGACGGCTCCCGTAAAATAAACCAGGTCGTGATTTTTCAACTTCGGAAGTGAAATTATAAGGTCCACCTCCTTTGTCACGGAAGCTATTTTAATCTTCCCGTTCCTTAAACTGACTTCTGACGGATTTTTGGTAAAATCCACCCACGGAACTCCGTATTTTTCACACAAACCATAAATGCCCGATTTTACAGGCCTGAAGCCCCTCAGATGCACTGCCGGTGAATCCCCGATGACCACCTCAGCCCCTTCTGACCTGAGAAACCTTATCATTGCCTCCACCACAACAGGATGGGTGCTGATGCACTTTTCGGGAATGTGGTCGGAGAGAATGTTCGGCTTAAGAAGCACTTTCCTGTTTCTCAGTTCGGGCCCTTCACACGACCTGTAAATGTCAGAAATATGTTTTTCAACATCATCCAGAAAATACTCACCACATACCCTTACTGCTACCCTTTTATTCATCTGGTCAAAAAATTCAGCAAATATACGGAAGGTAATCAGACCAGGGACATTATTCCTGATTATTCATTATAGCTTCTTTCAGGATTCCCTCAATTCCGGAAATTATTTTCACGGAGGGACCTGAATAATTATTCACTATAATACTGAATATCATCTCTTTGCCTGACAGGGTCCTGAAATAACCGGCGTAGCTTCTGACTCTTGTCATTGAACCGCTCTTTGCCCTGAGGTTATTTTGAAAAACAGTGTCCCTGAAACAGCTTTTAAGTGTTCCCTCATTTCCCGCTTCCGGCAGCGAGGCATAGTATTCAGTGAAAAACTTTCCTTTATGCTTCATGGAATAAAGCACCTCTGACAATACCCGTGCCGGGACTGCATCAAGCGGCGATAATCCGCTGCCATCCTCCATGAAAAGACCGGAAATATTAACCCCCGATCCCAGGAGGAAACTTTTCACGATTGCGATCCCTTCTTCAGTAGTGCCTTTCCCTCCTGAAGCCTTTGCCATCTCTTTCAGCAGGTGTTCGGCATAAAGATTCACACTCTCATGATTGAGCACCTCGATTATCTCGTTGAGCGGAGGAGATAAAATTTCTGAAATGACCTTGAAATCATTTATCTGCTCTTTTTCAAGCCTTGTGGTTGACGGCTTGCCCGTTACCGCGATCCCTGCAGAATCGAGCATATTTGTGAGTATTTCTGCCAGCAGCAACGGCGGATCAGGTATAGAGGCCCCAAGTACAAAATCCTCGTTACCTGCCGGGATCTTTCCTGAAATCCAGCCCTGCTTGCTGTATGGGGCTGCAAATACATATCCGTTGTCGGTTGTGCCTTCCGACACAAGGTAATTATCAATTACATATTTGCACTCAGGCGGGCTGATCCCCGAAATTACAGGCTTTGAGCCCTCTGAAAGCCGGAAGCGGATCGAGTAGGTATTGTCAAATACCGACAGTCCATAAGCACCTGCTCCGTAATAATTACCGGCATCTTCCCAGAGCCATTTTGCGGGAACTGGCTGGAAATCAAAATATGAGTCATCACTGATTATCTTTCCGTCAACCTTTTTTATCCCCGAATTCCTGATGTCTGTAACCCATCGGTTCAGGAAATCACAGTAATGATCCCTGAAATTTTCAGATCCGAGTGAGGGATCGCCCCCGCCCTTTATAACAATGTTTCCGGTCAGCCTGCCTGTTTTCCTGTTGAGGGCGCCTGTGTAGCAAAGGGTTGTTCTGAATGTATGTCCGGGCCCGAGCACCTCCAGTGCCGCAGCTGATGTAACCAGCTTCAGGACGGACGCAGGGGCCAGGCTTTTATCCGGGTTATACTCAAACACGGTTTCCCCGTTCACGGAGTTCAGAATGCATAACGATACCGATGAATGTGCCATTGCAGGATCTGAAAGAAGAGAAAGCAGCGATCCTTTCTGGGCCGAAGATAAAACCGGCAAAAGGCTGAATATTAATACCAGAATCTTCAAGCGCATTTTATCCGGATTTGTTTTGTTCGATTGTCGACAGAAGCCCGCATGCCGCATGAATATCAACCCCGCGACTTGCTCTTATGGTGGCCAGGATCCCCTTTGCATTCAGTGCGTCCCTGAATCTGACAATGGCGGCTTCGTCAGGACTGCGTAACGGAGAATCCGGTATGGGATGGAAACGGATTAAGTTGATCCTGCACTTTATTCCGTTAAGTATTCTTGACAGTTCCTTTACATGTCGCGGCGAATCATTAAGCCCTTCAAAAAGTATGTATTCAAAAGATACCCTGCGCTGGCTGTTGAAATCAAAATTCCTGATTATGTCGAGCACATCGCTGACTGAATTGGTCTTCCGGATCGGCATAAGCTTCATGCGCTCATCATCGAAAGGAGAGTGAAGGCTTATCGCAAGATTGCACCTGCTCTTTTCAAGAAATTCCCTTATGGTCTTAACCAGTCCGACAGTGCTCACAGTGATCCTTGTCGGGCTCCATGCGTAACCCCATGGACTTGTAAGTATATCAAGGGTTTTAAGTACCTCTGTAAGATTGTCGAGGGGTTCACCCATCCCCATATATACTATATTGGTAAGGGTAGTGAATTCCGGCAGGCTCCGGAACTGGTTCAGTATTTCATTTGACGAAAGGTTACCCTGGAATCCCTGCCTGCCCGTCATGCAGAAAATGCAACCCATTTTGCAGCCAATCTGCGATGAGACACAAACAGTAGCCCGGTTTTCGTCGGGGATGTATGCCGTCTCAATATAATTGTCGGCATGGATCCTGAACAGGTATTTCTTTGTACCGTCCTTGCTGGCCGATTCTCTTACGGGAGCAGAGAGACCGAATTCGTACCCGGCTGAAAGTGCTTCTCTCATTTTTTTTGAAAGGTTGGTCATTTCGTCAACGGACGAGATCTCCTTTTTGTAAAGCCAGTCAGCTATCTGCCTTGCTGCAAAGCCAGGCATGCTGAGCCGCTTTGCCACGGCAATCAGTTCGTTAAGGGTTTTCCCGTATAGTAGCTCCTTATGTATATTTTCTGAAATCACTTTCCGCTAATCTTTCCAGACTGCAAAATTAATTAAATCTGTATCCTGCTCTCTGCAATTCCTTCACTGATTTAAAAAGGCTTTGGGGGATGGAGGTATTTGTAAAGACCTGATGTCAAATTGTCCTGTCGGAACTGAAGCAATGGCAGCCCCTGATTTGCACAGGCCGGACCTCCTTTTGCAAAACCGGTTTATCCGGGAAGGCTTCCCGGATTAAAAATGCCTTTTAAGTTGTCTGTTATCAGGAAGGTATGAAGCAATATTCTCCGCACTGTTTTTTGTTAAAAGCCCTTTTTATCTTTGTTAAAGTGTTGTTAAATGTTTGTAAATTAAGGTAGAACAATAAAAAAATGCATGAACTTTGCGAAACATTGAAAGTATAAATTGGTTATAAAGATATGAATCTTTTATCAGGGCATGATATTTGAAAACATAACCGCGAAATTGAAAAAGATTGAATAATAAATTAAACAACTATGAAAGCAAAGTATTTAATTGGAGCATTGCTGATGGCGGTTCTGGGCGCAGCGATATCCTTGTTTGTTTACACTAAAGTGCTGCCAACCCCAAAACAGGCTGTAGCAGGGAACAGTTCAAACACTGAGTTGCAGAGGGCTGAGGCCCTCATGACTTCCCTTACATCGCAGGACGGCCAGCAGATTGATTTTACTTACGCAGCAGAGGTGACTGTACCTGCTGTTGTGCATGTACATGTAATGACCAAAGTTGATGAAGGAGCAAATAATCCGATCCTGCAATGGTTCTATGGGGATCATTCACAGCCTCAGGAGGTGCAGGGATTCGGATCGGGGGTTATCATTTCTCCCGATGGCTACATTATAACAAATAACCATGTTATTCAGGACGCTGATAATATTGAAGTGACGTTGAGCGATAACCGCACATTCAAGGCTAAAGTTGTGGGGCGCGACCCGACTACCGATATTGCACTCCTGAAGATCAACGCTGAAAATCTTCCGACAATTAAATACGGGAATTCCGACGATCTCAAGCTTGGACAATGGGTCCTTGCAGTTGGCAATCCGTTTAACCTTACATCGACTGTGACAGCAGGAATAGTAAGCGCACTTGGAAGGAACCTGAATATTATTAATAATAGTCGCAGGATAGAGTCCTTCATTCAGACCGATGCTGCACTAAATCCCGGAAACAGCGGAGGTGCACTTGTTAACACTAAAGGAGAACTTATAGGGATAACCTCCGCCATAGTGTCACCTAACGGGACATATGCCGGCAATTCGTTCGCAATCCCTGTGAATATTGTTAAGAAAGTGGTCAATGACCTCAAAGAGTATGGCGTAGTCCAGAGGGCTATAATCGGGGTTAATATTCAGGAGGTGACACAGGATGTAGCCGATAAGTTAAAACTTCCTGAAGTAAGCGGAGCTTTGGTTACCGGTGTTAACAAAGGCGGATCGGCCGAAGCAGCAGGATTGAAGGCGAATGATGTCATTGTCAAATTTGACGGTGTGCCCATAATGTCACCCAACGAGCTTCAGGCTCAGGTCGGAAGCCAAAGGCCTGGTGATAAGGCTACCATTACCTATATCAGGAATGGTAAAGAGAACACTGTATCGCTCATCCTGAAGAACATTGAAGGCAACACCAGTATTGTAAAACCCGGCATGGTGGGTACTACAACGGGGCTTGTTTACGGTGCCCGGCTTGAATCACTCGGATCATCCGACAAAAGCAAATACAATGTCGATTACGGAGTAAAGATCGCCGAACTTAATGATGGCAGGTTCAAGGACCTTGGCCTTAAGAAGGGCTACATAATCCTGAGTGTTAACGGAGACAAGGTAAGATCGGCAGAAGACGTACGCCAGGCAACCGATGATGAAAGTAATCTCAGTTCAATAGAAGGCATACAGTCAAATGGGATCATCTTCAGCTATTCATTTAGGAATTAAATGATTCTTAAACTAAATATTTGTCACACAGGAGGTTATGATTATCTAACCTCCTGTTTATAACAAAATGTGAATTTTGTTGTTTATATATAATTATTGAAATAACTTTGCGGAAATTTTTTCGGAGGGATAATGAGACAGCTAAAGATTACCAAATCCATAACAAACAGAGAAAGCGCATCACTTGACAAGTATCTGCAGGAGATTGGTAAAGAGGAGTTGATATCAGTAGAAGAAGAAGTTGAACTGGCACAGAGAATTAAGAAGGGAGACAGAGCTGCTCTTGAAAAACTCACCAAAGCAAACCTCCGGTTTGTTGTATCAGTCGCCAAACAGTACCAGAACCAGGGCTTAAGCCTTCCTGATCTTATCAATGAAGGTAACCTGGGGCTGATAAAGGCAGCTGAAAAATTTGATGAAACAAGAGGCTTCAAATTCATATCGTATGCAGTATGGTGGATCAGGCAGTCAATACTGCAGGCTCTGGCAGAGCAGTCAAGGATTGTCCGTCTGCCCCTTAATCAGGTTGGTTCACTCAACAAGATAAACAAGGCCTTTTCGAGGTTTGAACAGGAGAATGAGCGAACTCCTTCTCCTGAAGAACTGGCCGATGTCCTTGAACTGCCTAAGGAAAAGGTGACTGATACCCTGAAGGTGTCGGGACGTCATGTTTCAGTCGATGCACCCTTTATTGAGGGTGAGGACAACAGCCTTCTCGATGTGCTTACAAACACCGATTCGCCTGTGGCAGATAAACTGCTCATGGATGAGTCGCTCTCGAGGGAGATATACCGGGCCCTTGCAACTCTTACTGAGCGGGAAAGGGATATTATAAGGTATTTCTTCGGCATAGGCTGCCAGGAAATGACCCTCGAAGAGATAGGGGAGAAGTTCGGCCTTACACGCGAAAGAGTACGGCAGATCAAGGAAAAAGCCATCAGAAGGCTCCGCCATACATCACGCAGCAAGCTTCTGAAGGGCTATCTCGGTTAATAAAAGACACAAGATAAATACTGGAAGGACGTTGCATGCAACGTCCTTTTTATTTTATTAATATCCGGATATACCCTGGCCGGCAGGTCATACTCTAAATAAAAATGAGCCCCGGGGAGAGGCCCATTTTCTGGTAGCTCGCTTGCATGGATATGTGCGAGCAGGGGAAAAATATTCAAGTTTCTTATCACTCCTTTTTTCGGAGGAGAAAAATAGTGAATTTCAGATAAGCTTATTCATGATTTTCCTGAAAACTCATACATCAGGCTTTTTAGCCTACAGATACCTGCTGTCAGCCAACAGAAGAGGTATTCGTACATATCCTGTCACCTCCGTCCCAGCCTGTTAATAAAGCTGGCTTTATATGTATCACTGAGCGACGCCCTGATCCCTTCCGTAAGTATGATTTCACCCTGTCTTGTATAGCTTGCCACGTGATCAATATTAATAATGTACGAGTGATGGATCCTGATAAAGTTATTGTCTGCCAGAAGCTCATTGAAATGCTTCAGGTTCTTTGAGCTTGTACACTTTTTCCCGCCGGTAAGGTAAAAATTTGTGCAGTAGCCGTCAGCCTGGCACATAATTATATCAGGAATTCTCAGCACCTCGAATCCTTTGACATTTGGTATCACAAGAGTCTGGGGAAGTGCTGATTCGCTCCTCAGGTTCCTGAGCAATTCGTAAACCAGCTGGTTGCCCTGTCCGATCTCCTGCATGGCCCTTACCCTTTCCACGGAAGTAATAAGCTCATCAATCTTTACGGGCTTCAGAAGGTAATCGACGGCGCTGCACCTGAATGCCCTTACCGCGTACTCCGAGTAGGCAGTTATGAAGACTATTTTGAAATCGATCTTCCCGAACATGGTCAACAAATCGAATCCCTTTCCGTCGGCCATTTCAATATCCAGAAAAATAAAATCCGGATGGTACTTCCTTATAGCCCTGTAGCCTCCCTTTACGGTTGCGGCTGTGGCAACTACCTCAACATCCCTGCAATACTCCTTCAAATAATTGCAGACAACCTCGCGTGCAGGAAGCTCATCATCAATCACGATGGTCCTTAACATTGAAAAGATAAATATTATGCGATCGTTCCCGGTCGGTTTTTTCCAACGGATTGTCTTAAAATTAGTTAAAATTTATTAAACAACGTTAAATCGAGAGAATTTTAAAAAACGGCCTGGAAATCACAGAAGCACACCAGGTCAGTTTTTCCTTCCCTTCTTTATGGGAACATCAATTTCAACCCTGGTCCCCGTCTCAGGTTTATCTGGATAAAGATCAGAGATCCTTATGCCGTATGAAGTGTCATAGAGATTGTTGATGATCTTCAGGCGTTCGCAGGCAAGAGAGATCCCCTGGGATTTTTTGGCATGCATGTCCTTAAGTCCTTCCGATCTTTTCCTTCCGATCCCGTCATCTTCGATAATGCACAGAAGGTTATTACCTTTCATTTCAAGCCGGACAGAAATTTTGCCTTTCCTGTTTCCGAGCCCTCTTACCCCGTGCCAGATCGCGTTTTCAATAAAAGGCTGGATGAGCCCGGGCGACACCATGATCTGCGACGAAGGCAGCCCGGGCGCAACCGTGACCTCGAAGT
>JBAVOD010000137.1:0-8873 GCA_049691735.1 Bacteroidales bacterium | reverse complement strand
ATCCAAGGGAGCCGAAGTAACCGTTTTTTCTTATTCTTGAGCTAAGCCTGAAGTCAAGGTTAAGGAGCGATATGGCGACCGAGAAATTCTCAGAACAGCCAACTATCACTCCGGCTGCACCGGAATTGCTGATTACAGCCATTTCAACTCCTGCACCCTGCCGTGTCCCTTTATCGAGCGTAAAGTAGTTTTTCTGATTATTGACAGAGTTATAAATAACTCTTGCTGATATATACTGGTATTGCTGCCTGTAAATTGTGTCAACGACAGGGATGAACTTTGAATCACCGCTGCCTGTCAGCCTTTCCAGCCTGTTCCTCAGCCGGCTGTTTTCCTCGGCCAGTTGCGTGTTGATATCGGTCAGGCTGAAATAATTCCTCGCATTGTTTATCCTCGCATCCATCCCTCTGGTAATTCCCTGCATTCCCTTTACCACCCTTGAATTATGGTAATCATTGCCTGTCATAAGCCAGTACAGGGCAATGCTTTCCAGCAAAAGGAATATGACAATATTTTGATATTTCAGGAGGAAGCTAAGAAGATTTCTCATCTGCTCTTTCTGATTATCTCATCAGGAAAGGAAACTTATCCACATTTTTAAGGGCTACCCCTGTTCCTCTTGCAACTGCATGCAACGGATCCTCAACAACATTGAAGTTTATATTGATCTTATCGGCAAGCCGCCTGTCAAGGCCTCTCAGAAGGGCACCTCCCCCGGCAAGGTAAACGCCTTTTGCTACAATGTCTGCATATAACTCGGGTGGTGTCTGTTCAAGGACATTAAGCAGGGCACTCTCCACCTTTGTAAGCGATTTGTCAAGGCAATACGCGATCTCCTGGTAAGAGATCGGGATTTCGATTGGCAGGGAGGTCATTATGTTCGGACCCCGGACCACGTAATCTGCAGGCGGATTTTCAATGTCGGGAAGCGCTGCACCCACTGCAATCTTGATATCCTCTGCTGTCCTTTCACCTATCTTGATATTATGCTGATGCCGCATGTAAGCCTGGATATCAGCAGTGAAACCATCGCCTGCAATCCTTATTGATTTATTGCATACTATTCCTCCAAGTGCAATTACTGCAATCTCTGTCGTCCCTCCACCGATATCGACAACCATACATCCCTCCGGGGCTTCCACGTCGAGGCCTATACCAATTGCAGCGGCCATCGGTTCGTAGATCATGTACACATCACGTCCTCCCGCATGCTCCGCTGAATCCCTTACAGCCCTGAGCTCAACCTCGGTACTGCCTGAAGGAATGCAAACCACCATTTTAAGCGAAGGTGTAATGAACTTGGGGCCGGTGTTAATCATTTTTATCATCCCCCGGATCATAAGCTCGGCTGCATTGAAATCAGCTATAACACCGTCGCGCAGAGGCCTTATAACCTTGATGTTCTCATGTGTCTTTCCGTGCATCTGCCTTGCCGTCTCCCCGATCGCTATCAGCCTGCCCGTATTCTTGTCCAATGCAACTATCGAGGGTTCATCAACAACAATCTTGTCGTTGTGAATAATGATAGTATTCGCTGTTCCAAGGTCAATAGCTATCTCCTGAGTCAAAAATGAAAAAAGTCCCATTTAATTAGGTGATTAATTGATATTTAGTGTTTAAAATGCCTGATACCTGTAAAAACCATTGCAACTCCGTTCGCTGAACAGTAATCAATGGATGCCTGGTCACGCACCGATCCGCCCGGCTGAACAACTGCAGTAACCCCGGCCTTATGTGCAATTTCAACAGAGTCGCCAAAAGGGAAATACGCATCCGAGGCCATCACTGCCCCGTTAAGGTCGAAACCGAAAGTCCTTGCTTTTTCAATTGCCTGCCGCAAAGCGTCGACCCTTGATGTCTGGCCAATCCCACTTGCACAGAGTTGCCTGTTCTTTGCAAGAACTATTGCATTCGATTTACTGTGTTTTACAATTTTGTTGGCAAAGATCATATCATCAACCTCCGCCTGAGAAGCAATCCTGGTAGTGACAGGCTTCAGATCCGTCGCTGTTTCGGTGCGGTTGTCCTTCTCCTGCCACAGGACCCCGTTCAGCAGAGACCTGAAGTAATATTGATCCCCCAGTTTTGCCTTTCCCCGTAAGATTATCCTGTTTTTTTTCTGCTTCAGTATACGGAGAGCCTCCTGGGTAAAATCGGGTGCAATTATTATTTCGAAAAAGAGCTTGCCGATTTCAGCTGCCACATCCTCCCTTATTACACTATTTGCAGCGATAACCCCGCCATAGGCAGACACCGGATCACATGCAAGAGCATCCCTCCATGCATCGGAAAGATTTTCCCTCGATGCAACCCCACAGGCATTACTATGCTTGACAATCAAAACAGTTGTTTCTTTGAATTCATCGATCAGGCCAAGTGCAGCGTCAATGTCAAGAAGGTTATTGTATGATATCTCTTTCCCATGTAACTTGTCAAACAGCTGATCAGGGTCGCCAAAATAAATACCTTTCTGATGCGGATTTTCGCCGTATCTCAGATGATATGCCGTATCTATGCTCTCCCTGAACACCCCTATCCCTGCAGACCTGTTGAAATATTTAAAGATCGCAGTGTCGTAGCCCGATGAGGTCCTGAATGCCTCCGCAGCAAAAAACCTGCGGTCCTCAATTGAAGTAACTGCCTTCTTTTCCTTAAGAAGTCTGAGTAACGCATCATACTGACGGGTTGCTGAAATAATCAGGACATCCTTGTAGTTTTTCGCTGCTGCCCTGATAAGTGAAATTCCGCCAATATCTATTTTCTCAATTATCTCCTCTTCATTGTCTGAAACTTTCAGTGTCTTCTCGAAAGGATAAAGGTCAACAATGACAAGGTCTATCTCAGGAATGCCGTATTTCTTCAGCTGTTCCTCGTCGTCAGGATCAGACCTTCTCGCCAGGATCCCGCCGAATACCGAGGGATGAAGCGTTTTTACCCTCCCTCCCAGAATGGAGGGATAAGTGGTCAGGCTCTCAACAGTCTCGGCCGGAATCCCAAGGTCCCTGATAAAGCTGAAAGTCCCGCCGGTCGAATAGATCTTTACATTCAGACCGTTAAGGGTCCGGACAATTTCTTCAAGATTATCCTTGCAGTAAACTGAAATAAGTGCACTTTGGATAAGTTTATCACTCATAATCTGAATTTTACGATCGGGTGCTCCCTGATATTACAGGCGGTTAAAATTAGATAATATTTTATTAAACCCAATGCAATATACAATGAATATTCCCGACAGGTTTAGCGATTTGTCAGACGCTTCAGGTGTTTTAACGGCTTTTTCACGGCCATATTATTCCAAATGATTTTCTTATCTTTGATGCCTTGAAAAATTCAAAAAAATACTGGATTGGCCTGAGATTGTTCAGAGAAGGATTTCTCTTTGCAATTAACTCGGTGATTGTCAATAAACTACGGACTTTTCTTTCGTTGTTTGGCATTACAATAGGGATATTCTGCATTATTTCGGTATTCACTGTACTCGACTGGATGGAGTCATCTATTCAGGACAGCATCAAATCGATGGGAAGTAATGTGGTTTATGTTCAGAAATACCCATGGTCATTCGACCGGAACCTTGCCTGGTGGGATATAATAAAGTGGCCGACCGTTACGATGAGCGATTATCAGGCAATGACTAATAAATCAACTAAAGCTGAAGCCATAAGCTTCAGCATCTTTCAGCCTGAAAGGATTAAATATGCAAAGAATGTTGCAAATGACGCGATTGTCGGTGCAACTACCCCCGACCTTGACAAGGTCGTATCATTTGAAATTGAAAAAGGAAGATATTTTTCGCCTTTTGAGTTTATCAGCGGCAACAATGTAGCAGTCGTTGGTGCTGAGATTGCCGAACGCTTGTTCAATAAGGAAGATCCGGTTGGAAAGGTCGTAACTATCGCCGGCTTCAAAACACAGATTATCGGGGTCCTCAAAAAAGAAGGCAAGGGAGGTATAAACCTGAGCGACATTGACAGAATTACTATTGTCCCCCTTAATTACGGTAAAAATTTTATCAATACGAAGAACAGGTTTGTCGACGGACAGCTTATGATCAGGGCAAAACCAGGTGTAACAGGCCAGGAATTAGCTGATGAGACAACCATGATCCTGAGAGCTTCCAGGAGGTTGAGGCCGACCGACATTACCAATTTCTCAGTGAATCAGCCCACAATGCTCTCACAGGGATTTAATGCTGTTTTCAAAGGTATAAATATAGGCGGCTGGATAATAGGATGCTTCGCCATACTTGTGGGAGGATTCGGAATAGCTAATATCATGTTTGTTTCGGTGAGGGAAAGGACAAATATAATTGGGATACAGAAAGCCCTCGGGGCCAAGAGGTTCCTCATCCTTCAGCAGTTTCTGACAGAATCTGTACTGCTTTCAGTTGTTGGCGGCATTTTCGGACTTGGCCTTATTATGATTGGAACCGGAATTATCAATTATCTTTATGAGCTGGGCATGCATCTGACAGCAGGAAATGCTGTTCTTGCCCTGGTGATATCCGGAATTATCGGCGTTGTTGCCGGTTATGCCCCAGCCTACTCAGCGGCAAAAATGAATCCTGTCGACGCGATCGGATTCTCATTCTGATCAGATCCTGTTTTTTCCGATCCAGCAGGTAAGTCTGACAAACTGATCAACTGATAATTGCTCGGGTCGCAGATAGAGTTCGTCATAATCATAATTCTTTAGCGTAAAAGCAGCCTTTACCGAATTCCGGAGAATCTTCCGGCGATGGTTAAAACAGGCCCTTACCACTGAAAAAAACAGTTTCTCATCACAGCCAAGACGTTCGACTCCATTCCTTTTTAACCTGATCACCCCTGACAGTACCTTCGGCGGAGGTGAAAAAACTTCGGGGGGGACAGAAAAGAGGTACTCAGCCGAATAGTACGCCTGAAGCAAAACGCTCAAGATTCCGTAAACCTTTGATCCCGGGCCGGCGCAGATCCTTTCGGCAACTTCTTTCTGAAGCATGCAGCATACCTCGGTTACTTTATCCCTGTGCTCAAGGATCCTGAAGAAGATCTGGCTCGATATATTGTAGGGGAAGTTACCGATAACCGCCAGTTTCCCGGGGAAAAGGCTGTCAATATCCAGTTCCAGAAAATCATCGCTTATAATTTTTAACTCAGGGTATTTACTCTTCAGATAATGAACCGATTCCTCATCTATTTCAACAACCTTAAAATCAGGGAATGCTCTTGCGATGATGTAGCCTGTCAGTATGCCCATCCCCGGGCCGATTTCAAGGACGGCCTGATAACCACTTCCTGTAAGAGAATCGGAGATTTTTTCAGCAATTGTCCTGTCTTTCAGAAAATGCTGACCTAAATATTTTTTAGGTTTTACCCTTGCCATTCCCGCTGAAAAGATTATTCCCCTGACCGGTTAGAGCTGAAGAAGTTCCCGCCCGAACTTGCGCCAGATAGGGAGCTTCTGTGATTCAAGGAAGATTATGAACCGCTTGAGTGCTTCAAAATAAAGTGTTATATAAAGAATTACTGTCATAATCCAGATTGCCAATGTATTAAATACCAGGGTATCGATCTTCACATTCCCCACCTGCTTGTAAGGCGCGAAAAACTGCGCACGGCCATACTTTGAGCCAGGTTTCATGAATATAGGGTCAGCTTTCTGAATAAGCCTGTATCCGGCATCATAAATTTTAGTAATATTAAGTCTGTTGAGTACGATATCCGCCACGCTCCCATTATAATTCTGTGCGCGCAGTCTGAGAAAACCAGTCTCACTCATGTTGTTCCTGATCTTATTGTATAACGAATCTCTCTGAGATGAGACTTCCTTGCTCCTGGCCCTCAGAACAACTGCCACATTGTCGAGGAATGCCCGTACCTGGTCTGATGTGAATTCATTGAATCCGTTGTAATTCAGGTCATTTTTCCACGCTCCCGGCCTGATGCCTGTCACAGAAGCAAGCTCATTAACATGGTAGTTTAACAGCCTGTAGGTTTTCAGGAGGTACTCCTCATATTCCGGTTTCCTGTCTCCGGCTACACATTCCTCGAGCTTGATCTTGAGCTGCGGGATAAGGAATGCATTATACCAGTCATCCTGGCTTATTTCCATATCATACCTGAAAAATGGCTTTTCGAACCTGTTGTCCTTGAACTGTTCCACCATAAGTGCTTCATAAGCCCAGCGCGTAACAACAGCATCACCTACAACCGGTACGTACACTTTCTTGCTTATTGACCCGTGCAGGTCATCGAATTTTATCATGGCCCCTCCCAACAGCAGCATCGGGACAAGGATCAGAGGTATAAGAATATAAATGCTTACAGCTGTCCTCATACCGGCAGAGATATTCAATCCCAGCATGTTGCCGAAGCAGGCTGTCGAAAACAGGATCATCCATTGCTGAAAGAGCATCCCTTTTACTTCCAGAAGGGTGTTGGCAACCAGAACATATGACAATGTCTGAATTGCGGACAATACAAAAAGGATGCTGATCTTTGAGAACAGGTAACTTGACCGGCTGACGTTAAGGAATTTCTCCCTTTCAAGGACCTTCCTGTCCCTGAAGATCTCCTCAGCGCTGACAGTCATTCCAACAAACAGCGCAACCACTATCGACATGAAAAGGAAAACAGGATAGTTCTTATTCCCCCCGAAAGTATAACCGGTGTCGGAGCTATACTTTGAAAGGTATCCCAGAATCAGTGCCAGCAGTGGTACCTCAAGCAGATTGATGGCGATATATTGCCTGTCGGCAAGCTTCCTTGTAACATTTCTCCTGACAAATGTCAGGAACTGTGCCAGTTTGCCCGGGACCCTGAAATTGCTTTTGGGCAGGGTCGCCCTGGGCATCTGTTCGTCAAGTACAGGCATCATCTTCTTCCTGTACTTCTCATACCAGTCTGCAGGACTTATCTGCCGTTCCTTACCCTCATAGCCGCCATTGTCAATTATTTTGACCTCAACAATATGCAGTATGTTATCGGTTTCGATGTTTCCGCAGTTAGGGCATTCGCTTTCAGCAGCATTTGCCTGTGATGTTTCAGTTTTGAAATAGACAAGTGCCTCAACAGGATCTCCGTCATAGATCATATAGCCCCCCTTGTCGAGTATCCACAATCTGTCGAACATCTTCAGGATATTTGACGAAGGTTGATGGATATTTGCCAATACAAGCCTGCCTGCAAGTGACTGGTTTTTGAGCAGTGCCATAACCTTCTCCGAATCGAATGAGGAGAGACCCGATGTCGGTTCATCAACAAAGAGTACTGCAGGTTCGCGCATCAGCTCAAGACCTATGTTAAGTCTTTTTCTCTGGCCTCCGCTTACCTTTTTATCCAGAAGATCACCCACCTGGAGGTCCCTTATTTCTTCAAGGTCAAGGTCGGTAAGGACTTTATTCACTGTCTGGTTGATCTGCTCCTCAGTATAGTCGCCAAAGCAGAGCTTTGCGTTGTAGTAAAGATTCTGATAAACCGTAAGCTCCTCAATCAGCATGTCATCCTGAGGCACATAGCCTATAAGACCCGTCAGCTTATCCTCCTCATCATTGAGGTCATAACCGTTTAAACAGAGTTTGCCCGTTGTTGGTCTTATCTTACCATGGAGCAGGTTGAGCATGGTTGTCTTGCCAACGCCGCTGCCACCCATCAGGCCGATAAGGTTGCCCGACTCAATCCTGAAGTTCATTGTGCGGATCCCGTTCTCCGAATTCTTGAACAGGAATTCAATATTACGCCCCTCGAGTACAATTTTTTCAGCAAACTTCCTGGAAACAAACTTCTTGTAAATCCTCGAATAATAAACAGGTTCAATTCCCTGCCCCTTGATATTCGTACCTCTTTCAAGCAGATATGGCCTGCATGCGATTATGTCCCGACCCTTGAAATAAAGCGGAAGGGTACCGTCGTAAGTCAAAACGAGCGACCCGGTGCTCTCAATGTGAAGTACGAAAAGGTGGCCTTTGAAGCCTTTTATCCTTATATGCCGCCAGCTTTCGTAATTTTTATATTTGCCTGCTGCCCAGAGCTTTGGATTATCGCTTTCAATAATAAGCAGGCAATCGGTCGAAATATCGTCATAGGTCCTCCCGATCATGAATGCGCATGCATTGTCGTACTCCTTTTTGGCAATACTGAATGTCCTCGCTACAATGTCAATTATAGTTTTTTCCTGCTCGGAGATAGTCCCGTCTTCAAATGCAAATTCAAGGAGCTGGAGAAAAACTATCATCCTCTCCTCAAGGAACAAACCTTTCTTTATCTGGCGGCAGATATTGGTTATCTGGAATGTGATCAGTGAATCCTCATCAGAAAGTTCTGATTTATCGACGCTCTTCAGCTCGTTCGAATAGAATTCGAGATTATTCTCGAACAGGGCATAGTACTCTTCCTCAAGTTCGCGGTTCAGATATCTCCGGAGGTAGCTGCGCAGTATTTTTTTGCCTCTTGATGATATTCCGCCCGGGTTTATGGTGGATACAATTGCAAATATGTGTATCAGCGCTAATAGTACCGATTCCCTCATAATTTATATGTGAAAAAAGACCGCAAAGGAAGATTTTTGCGGTCAGATCATCCTGAAAAAGTTATGAAATTATCTGAGCCCTGATCCCTTCAATAGCCTTCGTAATATCAATGATGTTTTGATTTGTAAGGCTTGTTGAGAGTCCTTCATATACCTTTTTCATAGGTTCCAGCTTGTCGACTAGATCCTTAACGCTGGGGTCATCAAGATATGGTTTGGTAATTTCGAGATACAGATCGAATGATTTCTTTTGCTCGAGCAGAACCTTTGCAATACCTGCAACCTGATATGCCGCTTCCGAAACGTGAGTTGTAAGGTACATCCCTTCAATCCATGCCCCTCCTACGACAAGCAGAGCCAGGTTC
>JBAVOD010000136.1:0-19501 GCA_049691735.1 Bacteroidales bacterium | reverse complement strand
CTCATATCCTGATAAAGGGAATATCTCATCTTTTTGACATGAGAATGAAAAAAAGATGAAAAGGGCCAGAAATAGTTTCAAAGTATTCATTTTTTCTGTTTTACTGTTTAGAGAAGGATTTGATCTGATACAACATTTGACAGTTTAGTTATTAATCATGCACAAATTTTATGCCGTTGGTCCCTATTAGCTATCAAGGCCCGACATCTTCAGAGCACTTTGATGAAAGAGCACATTTGCCCATCTGCTATGAAAGTAACTTTATATGTCAGGAATTTTTAGTAACTTTTGTTAATTATAAATAACTGCCATGACCGAGCCCCTTTCCAGAGATCAGGCATTTATTGAAAAGCTCTCCGGAATTGTTCTTGCCAACCTGCAAAACCAGAACTTCGGAGTAAATGAGCTGGCCCATGAAGCCAGGTTAAGCCGTTCTGTCATTCATCGAAGGCTGAGGGCCATTAAAGATCAGAACATAACACAATTTATCCGTGAGATCAGGCTTAATCGCGCCATGGAACTCTTACAGCAACATTCCGGTCCGGCATCTGATGTCGCTTTTAAAGTAGGTTTCGGCAGTCCGGCTTACTTCAATAAATGTTTCCATGAGTATTACGGATATCCACCGGGCGAGGTTAAGCTTAGAGTCATACCACAAAACCAGAAAGTCTCTGAGCCTACTTCGGGAGCTCCCCCTGAGGCAGGACATACCGGTGTTAAAGAGACACCTGCCGCAGGAATGAAAATGAACCGGAAACTGTTATTCATATCGGTTACAATAGTTTTAGCGGTTCTGACACTGACAATGATTTTTTTAAATAGTGAACTTAATGATTCAAAAGATCTGTCGATAGTAGTCCTTCCATTCAGCAATCTCAGCAACAATCCCGAAAATCAATATATTGCTGATGGACTTATGGAAGATATCCTGAACAGTCTTTATAATGTGAGTGAGTTGAGCGTAAAATCGCGGACAACTTCGGAACATTACCGGAAGACAACACTTAAACCGCGTGATATTGCCCGCGAAACCAGGGTCCGCAATGTACTAGAAGGAAGTATGCGGCGTCAGGGTGATAAGATCAGGTTCAGCATTCAGCTTATTGATGCGAAGCGCGATCAGCATCTGTGGTCAGCCAATTACGACCGGGAAGTTGATGATATCCTTGGTATTCAGGGTGAAATTGCCCTGCAGATCGCAAAGAAACTTAATGCCGTTATTACTGATAATGAGGTCAGGCAAATAAGCGAAATGCCTACCGGAAATCCTGAAGCTTACGATTATTATCTTAAAGGCCGTTTTCTGCTTCATCGATCCATTGACCAGCAACGAACCGATATTGACAAAGAGGGACTAACAGGAAGTGTCAGATATTTTGAAAAAGCAATAGCTGCCGATACTAATTTTGCGGATGCATATGCTGGTATGGCCCAGGCATATTTTGATTTGTCAGCCTGGGGCTGGATGCCGGGAGGGGTTGGATTTCGCAAGGCAAAGGAATTTAGCGTCAAAGCGCTGGAGATTGACAATGACTGTGCGGAGGCTCATGTGGTTCTTGGTGCTTATCACGGCTGGGGAGACCGTCAGTTTGAAGAGTCACGTAAGGAATTTCTCACTGCTCTTCAATTAAAACCGAATTATCCAATCGTTAACCAGTACTATGCACAGTTACTTATGATAACAGGGCCAATTGAAGAGGCACGTAAATTTATTGACAATGCCCTTGAGATGGAACCATACTTCTGGGTTCTGCACAACCTGAATGCATATATCTATTACTTTGAAGGCAAGCACCGCGAAGCACTCCAGGCATGCCAGATTGCCAGGGATATGAATAAGGATTATCTGTTCACCAGTTGGCTTTTTTTCCTGAACTATGCAAAACTGGGAGAAGGAGAGAAAGCGGCGGAGGAACTCCGGAAAATTGTTGCAACAGCTCCTGACTCCGGTAACTATGCAGATGAAATACCGGATGTCTTGCACAAATCGGGAATAGAAGGACTATTCACCTGGATGACAGATATAAATATTAACAGACCAATCCCTGTTACCGGATTAAGCGGACATCCCTTTTTCATTTCATGGTGGTACGCGATACTTGGTGACAAAGAAAAATCGACTTTTTTCCTGGAAAGAAATATGGAACAAAAAGTAAAACTTTATTTCTTTTTAGATCTTATAGGAACAAATCCCGATTTTGATCTCCTCCGTAACGATCCACGCTTTCTTGCAATTATCGAAAAAACCCGACTAGCCCCCTATCATACCCGGAAAGCCAGGTAAAACAACCCCTTCTGCCGGGAGTGAATGGAGAGATTCTTCGTGAATTTGCGTTAACATTTGTGCTAACCGCGAGATTTTTTTTGTTTTTGAAACATGATTTAAAGAACCGCAAAAAAATTGAAATGTTTTGCCGAAAAAATTGCTATGTGCAGCATGTGTAAGTGATCTAACTTCATGTTTAAATAAGGCTTATTCTTTAATGTTTAACCAATTGACAAAATCATGAAGACACTAAAAAAACTATTTATGTTCGTCACCTTCACCGGGCTGCTCTTTTCCTGCAACAAATATGAACAGATGGATTTGAATTTGTCTGGCTTGTCAGGGACAAATCCTGTTAGCCAGTCAAGAATGCAAGAGGTTACTTATATTGTTGAGCCAAACGGCACTGACGATACAGAAGCCCTGAATGATGCATTTAACGAGGTAATAAGCCACGGAGCCGGTGCTGTAGTCCAGCTGGTGGAAGGCGAGTACCATCTTAACTTCATTGAGGTACGCGAGTTCTTCGGTACGTTCAGGGGTGCCGGGAAAGGCAAGACCATAATCACAACGGTTTCTGACCTTAACGTTGATGCACTGCTCAGTCAGAACCTGAATACTGTGTTGATCAGATTCGTGGGCGGCGATGTGTATATGAGTGACATGACTATTAAAACCCCTCCCGGAGCCCTGAGCACAGGAAGTCAGGACTGGATAGACGGATTAGTTGGTTTCTCATCGATAACATCGCAGTATACGTCGGAGAACGAATATATCAGGGCAGGGATCAACAGCGTCGAATTTGCAGGTCACGCCGATAACACCGCCCATGGACTTAAAGCAGAATCCGGTTTTCAAAATACTATTCCCGGTGGCATTCCTCTTTCGCATATCGATATAACAATTACGAATTGTTCGTTTGATGGTATGTCATTATATGGAGCACTGATCCAACAGATCAGGAAGGGAAAGATCATCGTAGGGGCCAAAAATAACGGGAACCTTTTTAATAACGTCTATTATGCATCACTTGGCTTATGGTTTAATGTCAATGTGGAAATGTATGTAGAGGGAAATACATTCGTCAATCCGGTGTCAACAAGATTCGGAATGGAACTGTTTAGTTCACCTTATCCCGGATTCAATGAACAGGTAGCTCAAACTAATGTTACAGTATGCAATATTGAACAAAATACATTCACCATCAACGGAGGAACGGGGGGTATGTTGATCAATGACCGACGCCGTTATATCTATCCTGACGATTTACCTATGTTGGTTCAGGTTAAAAATAACCGGTTCAATATGAGTGAAAATGCCATGACAGGTATCGGGTGTTTTAATATGTCGGGCATGCTAATTCGCAACAATATATTCGAAGGAAGCGGACAATATGGAGTAAGGATAATGGGACCATCACCTTACCCATATAACGAGAATGGGTTGATGCTGGGCAATAACTTCGCCAATGCAACATATTCGGTTACGACTGTCCTTTTAGATACCCGTACAAGAAACTGGACAATAGCAGGTGGCAACCTCGGAGAATCAGTTACAAACAATGGTGAAAACAATATCATTACCGGGATGAATGTAAATACCTCTGAAATACCTCTGGGGGAAACCATTACTGACGACCTTGAGGAGATACGGGATGCTTTGCACGGAAGGGATGGCCGGTAAAGTTTCAAGTCTTTGCACGGATAAAGATCTTCTTATGTTGCAGATAGAAATGACGAAGCTTATTTGCAAATCCTGATATCTATCGGGACCGGTAGATAATATGCCAACAATATCCGATCTGAAAACGTGTCTGCCAGCGTAGGGAGAGATCAGGCTGATATTAAAAAATGGTCTTTGGACTATTATTCCTCTTTAAGTTATTCAAATCGAAGTGCCTCCACAGGGTTGCTTGTTGCCGCTCTCCAACTCTGCAAACTAACTGTCAACAACGCAATTCCTAATGTAATCATCCCCGCGAGAGCATAAGGCTACTCCGAAGACAAAAATTTTCTACTTCTGTCAATATTATTGGCACACCCGGCAGGTTCAGCACTCCTATTAAATCGGCAGGACTTTAAACTTGCTTCCTTTATTTTTTAGAAAATAATTTCTTCAGTAATTCCAACAACCGGTCAAGTATAGAAAAAGATTTTATTGCTTTATTATAATGAACACATTTAACACATTCAATATCACCTGTTACTTCAGACCAGTCACATTCAATATCATTATATAAGCATTTCATATCTCTTTATTTAACGGTTATTTTTTTATCTCCCATCCATCTGTTTGTAGTACTTGCCCCTTTGATTTATTATCCCCCTTAAATGCCTCATATCAAATTTCAGAAATATTCTGCTTCAAAACAAAATTTATTTTGCCGGGGCGAATTTTCAGGGTATGGAATAGATCCTCTGCACGTCAGACAGCTTCCGAAGACAACTAGCTATGACCTATTCCCAAGAGTGGAACATCTGTGGTTGGAGACTGATTGAAAATCAACTATATTTAAGTCAACACTATGGGGTAAAATGACTAATGATTTTAAGGTTCTTAGATTATGAAAAAAAGTATTGTTACCATTTTCTTTGCGATGATGCTATACTCATTTTGTTATGGTTATCATGTAGTATCTTCCTCTGTCACAAACGACAGTATTTCTGCGATCTATAAGGGAATTCCAGGAAATGGAATTTTTAACCGATGGCTCCTGTTAGGGTCTATTCCAATTTGTCAGGACAATCAAAATTCTGAAGACCAGGCTTTACAGAAAGCGGCATTTGATAAAGATTATATTCTGCCTTCCGGATCATCTCAGTTTGTTAATACAAAAAAACTATTTATCCTGAACTCATATTATCAATGGCAGTTTGTTCAGGAAGATAACGGTATAATCGATTTAACAAAAAGGATCGTGGATAATGCATTTGCAATAACATACGCGTATGCCCGGATCGACATGCCTGAAGAACAAGAGTTCATACTTGGAGCAGGAAGTGATGATGCGATCAAAATTTGGGTCAACGGAAATTTAATTCACTCGAACTGGGCTGCCCGGGGACTATTAGTAGATAATGATCTTATCCATATCAAATTTAAAAAAGGAAGAAATGATATTCTTGTCAAAATACAGAATCGTGGAGGATCATGCGCATTCACCTGCCGCGCAATATTGCCTGAACAATACACTGAGAAACTCATTTTTAATACCAAAATTGGTCAGATAGAAAATGTAAAACAATTACTAAAAAGCGGGGCAGAGATTAATTCCCTGTCAATTTTGGGATTGACTCCTCTGCAAACCGCATTTATTTATGGTCAGAATAAATTAGTTGATTTATTTTTAGAACGAGGGGCCGATTCTACGATGAAAATGCCCCCAAATGAGAAAATCGTTGATGCATATTTTAACCATATCATTAAAGAATATTATCCCGGAGCAGCAGTACTTATATCAAAAGATGGAAGGATATTATATCAAAAAGCATACGGATATGCAAACCTTGAAAATGATGTTCCTTTTAAAACTGATGCCAAATTTCGTATAGGATCTGTTACCAAACAGTTTACCGCTGCAGCAATTCTAAAACTTCAGGAACGGGGTCTCCTTAATGTTAACGATACAGTCTCAAAATATATTCCTGAATTACCACGCAGTAGCGAAGTTACTATACATGAACTTTTGACTCATACCTCCGGGCTGCAAGAGAGCTGGGATGAAGATCTGTTTAAAAATGTACCTGTAGAATTTAAAACAGATGATATAATACGAGAAATAAAAAAATTTAAATACGTTTTTAATCCGGGAGAAAGCTGGAGATACAGCAATATGGGATACATTGTTTTGAGCATTATTATTGAAAGGATTTCCGGTTCATCCTATTATAATTTCCTCAGGGAAAACTTCTTTGAACAGTTGGGAATGATAAATACCGGTATTCCGCAAAGAAATGATTTATTCAGTTGTGAAACTCTTAAAAATGAAGCTACTGGATATTATTATGAAAATAGTAAAATCTATAAAGTTTTCAACCTTGATAGAAGTTCAGGTGCCGGAGCAATTTATTCAACTCTCGAGGATCTTTTCAAGTGGAATGAGGCAGTTTTTAATAATAATGTTTTAAGCCCGGGAGATTTAAATATGGCTTTAACACCTGTACAAACAAATGATGGAAGTCCCGGTAAATATGGCTTTTCTTATGGGTATGGCTGGCAGATAAGCAAATTAAACGGGCTTAAACGCATATATCACGGCGGTGCCACTGACGGATATGAATGCAGCTTAAACAGGTATATTGACAACAACATGAATATTATTGTTTTTGTTAACAGGTTTCCCTTTCCGCCAGGCATAAATGCTGGTATTGTCTCCGAGGAAATTGCCGGAATTTATCAATGGGAAGAAATGAAGAATGGTCATAAAAGTGAGTAAAACAGTTTTCGTCCGAATGGATTAAACAGCATCTTAAAATAAAATCATTCCGGGGAACTACTCCTAATTAGGTTTTTAAAGGAATAAAGAGTTACAAAGACTGTAACTCTTTTATTATCCGAGTGATTCCGGCGCGACTCGAACGCGCGACCCACAGCTTAGAAGGCTGTTGCTCTATCCAACTGAGCTACGGAACCTTTTTCAGGCAGCAAAAGTACAATTTTTTAGTATAAGTGCAAGACGGATAAAACAGTTGCAGGGTCAACCCATCGGAGTGCGGCTTGCGGCTTGCGGCTTGCGGCCGGCTACCTGCGAAAATTCTCGCTCAGATCTGCAGTTCTGCAAGTATTGTCAGGGTTGGATTTTCACGTCGCTCGCAACCCGCAACCCGCACGCCGCACTTATTCCGCTTTCAGATAATTCACCAGCCCCTTCTTCCCGATAATCTCCCGGAGCTTCCCGGGAAGGGGCCGGAACCCGAAAACCTTGTCCCCCACCCTTATCTCACCCTTCTCAAAGTCAATATCCACCGTATCACCCGGCCTGTACGCTTCCACAGCCTCTTTATGAACGATAAGCACAAGCCCCTGGTTAATCGACGACCTGTAAAATATCCTGTTTACCGACTTTGCAATTATTGCACTTATACCTGCATAAGTAAGCCCTACCGAAGGATGCTCCCGCGAACTTCCGCATCCGAAATTATCGCCTGCAATTATTATGTCACCGGCCTTGACATTTGCCCTGAATGCCGGATCAAAATCTTCGAAAAGATGGGGAAGGATCGATGGCGGATCGGAGCTCAACACATTATATGTATACTTTCCCGCAAACATCTGGTCGGTGTTCAGGTTGTCAGCATCAGAGTAATCCCAGATATTCCCGTGCCGCCTGTTATCGCCCGGATTTATTTCAGTAGTCCCGGCAACTGTTATCTTAAACGGATATTTTACATTGTCTTTTTCATTCCTTGGGTCGGTAATTACCCCGGCAATCGCCGATGCAGCCACAGTAGCAGGCGAGGCAAGATAAATGCTTGCTTCCTTGTTACCCATCCTTCCCATGAAATTCCGGTTTGCTGTCGATATCACAGTGTGCCCGCTTGCCGGTATCCCCAGCCCTGTACCCAGACACGGTCCGCACGAAGGGGGAAGTATGCTGGCTCCTGCTTCGATAAGCGCTGTTGCCAGGCCTTCTTTAATTGCCTGGAGGAAAACCTTGTCCGAAGCTGGTATCACATTCAGCTGAAAACCTTCGCTGATCTTCTTCCCGCGAAGGATCTCCGCTGCAATTCTCAGGTCCTCGATCCTGCCATTGGTGCAGGTACCGATGAGCCCTTCGTGTACCGGAGTGCCCGCCGCATCGCTGACCGACATTACGTTATCGACGTGATGGGGCGCTGCGACAAGCGGTATGATGTCGCCGAGCGAGATCTCAATGGTTTTGACGTATGCGGCACCTTCATCGGCCCAAACGCCGGATCTTTCTCCCTCACGGCCGGCAAGGAAATTCATCAGTGTCTCATCGGCCGGGAAAACGGCATTTTTGGCCCCTGCCTCCGAAGCCATGTTAGCCAGGGTCATCCTGTCGGATATTGAAAGGCTCCCGACACCATCGCCATGGAATTCAACCGAAAGATAATTTGCCCCGTCCGCTCCGGTCATCCCTATGATCCACAATGCAAGATCCTTGGCTGCAACCCTCTCCCGGAGCCTGCCCGAGAGCACTATCTTCATCGATTCGGGAACCCGGAACCAGGTCTCTCCTTTTTTCCAGATCCCTGCTGCCTCTGTGCGGTCGATGCCTGCAGCTAGAGCATTAAATGCTCCGGCCGTGGTGGTATGACTGTCGCTTCCCACTATCAGCATCCCAGGCAACGCGTGGTACGACATTACCTGGTGACAGATGCCCCTGCCTGCATCATAGAACCTCTTTATTCCCTGGTCGGCTGCAATGTCTCTTATCTCGCGGTACTGGTTGGCAAGCTTTGCATCGGCCGGGGGTGCATTGTGGTCGAGCACCACAAGCATCTGACCGGGGTCGTTTACCCTGTCACCTCCCATCTTCCGGAATGTCCTGAAGATGCTCGATGTATTGTCGTGGGTAAGCACAATATCAGGTCGGGCGAACACTATTGTACCGGCGTCCGCTCCGAATATTTTTTCAGCAAAGGTCCTGGCTTTCATAATGTTAATTCATTATCAATCATTTCCGGAGCAGGTTCCGGAACCTAAAGCAGTCCTCCGTTCCGGTAAATGCTGTACTGCACTTCCGCGAACGGATCTGCATAGACCATTATGCCGTTCCTGAGGTTGGTGATCTCTCCTCTGATAAAATCTATCCTGATCATGTCCCTTTCTTCCAGGTGCAGATCAGTTATGTTACGGCATGTGATCACGGGGAACGCTGCGTTGATCGCATTCCTCTCATAAATTGACCCGAACGATTCGGCCACTATCGCGCCGATACCAAGTGCGACAAAACAGTCAACAGCCTGCTGTCGTGAGCTGCCCGAACCAAAATTCCGGGCTGCGATGACAATATCACCTGGTTTCGCCCCGCCGGCAAAATCCTCATGTCCGGTCAGGTTGTCGAAGGTATACTGTCCCATCTCCTTTTTATCGGTCACGGCCAGGTACCTGTTGTGATATATCATATCGGTATCGATGTTGTCGATCCTTATCAGCCATATGTGGCCCTCGATGACTGATGGCCTTGAGGTAAAGGTTTTCCCGGCCTGACTTCCGGTCACTCCGGCCTTTTCCTTATGCCCTCCCCTGAAGGTTGCCGGAATATCCGGGATCATGTCAGGTGTTGTAATATAGCCAGCCACTGCAGAAGCTGCAACAACTTCAGGTGAAGCAAGGAAAACGCTTCCCCTGCCCTGCTTCCCGTGGAAGTTCCTGTTCCCTGTACTGACAGTCACTTCCCCCTGCCCGTTCTGTCCTACCTGTCCGGCAGCACATCCCGCGCACCCCGCATTCGACACGAGCGCTCCCGATCTTTTAAAGATCTCAATGAGGCCCTTCTCAAGACATTCGATCCATATCCTGTCGGTCGCGGGAACGATCTTCAGTACAACTCCCGGGGCGACTTTCCTGTCCTTCAGGATCCGGGCAGCTTTCTCAAGGTCTTCCATCCGGCCGTTCGTGCAACTCCCAATAAAAGCCGAGTCGATCTTCTGTCCGGCAACTTCCTCTACTTCGGATGTATTATGCGGTTCGCCGGGCATTGATACCCGGGGCCTGAATGCTGACGCATCGATATTGTATGTCCGGAGGTATTGAGCATCAGGATCGGCAAAGACAGGATCGAACTGTGTGTGTGAATGCATCGAGCAATATGCGGTTATTTCGGCCGAGGGGGGGAAGAGGATGATGATGGCGCCCATCTCTGTCGCCATCGACGAAATGGTTATCCTCTGGTCAAGTGTCAGTTTTTCAGCTGCCTCGCCATCGATCTCAATTGAATATCCAAGAAGGGAGTTTGCGCCGAACCTTTTCAGAAGATTCAGGACAATGTCCTTTGCGCTTACATCACCGGGAACCGGGCCTTCCAGAACGATCCTGACCGATTCGGGCACCCTGAACCAGACCTTTCCCTTATTCCAGGCCGCTGCTATGTCCATATCGCCCATACCCTGCCCGAAGGCACCGATGGCGCCGAGTATGTTCGCATGCGAATCGGTCGATACTGCAGTTGCACCCGGATAAACAAGACCTTCGTCGATGAGAATGTGGGTACCGATCCCTTTGTCGATATCAAATATCCTTATTCCTTCTTCACGGGCAAACTGGCGACAGATATGCTGGTTGACCGCATATTTCTGGTCCGAGCCTGTCGGGTTGCAGTCGAAGGTGAAGAATGTCTTTGAACGATCGGCAATTTCAAGTCCGCGGTCCCTGAGATTCTTTACAACACTGGCTCCGCCGAAGTCACGTGCAGCCCTTGCATCAATCTCAATATCAATTATATCTCCGGGCTTCACTGAAACAGAACCAGAATGCCGGGCGAGTATTTTCTCAATTATGGTCATGGCCATAAAATTACAGCCATAAAATTACAAAGGTTTAGTCAGAAAACAATCGACCGGAGGGAAAGCATTACCTGAATTGTGCCCTGTACTCCCTGGGAGGCTGACCTTCGGCCTTTCTGAAAGTCTTGTTGAAGTTTGAGATGCTCGAAAAGCCGCATTCGTTCGCAACCTCGTGAACCTGGTATTCTGTTTCCCTCAGGAGGTAGCAGGCTTTGTTCATCCTGACCCTGTTCAGGTATTCGATGAATCCGGCACCGCAGTTCTTTTTGAAATACCTGCTGAAGGCAAACGGGCTCATATGGGCGACCCTTGAGATCTTTTCAAGTGATATTGACTTGTGGTAATTTTCACGAATGTAATTATAGACGTCTGTCATTTTCCTGTTCCCTTTTTCATCAAAGGCCTGTTTGTAATTGTCGGAGCACAACTGCATCTTTTTCTCCGAAAACACCATGATCCTCAGCAGGTTCAGGAAATTTATCATCTTTTCGATGCCCTTGTTCCCGACCATGTCGACCAGGAATGGCTCCGACTTCCTTGCATCCTCGACAGAGAAGGCCAGTCCCTTTTCCGAATCGATAAGGAGCTTTCGCACCGAGGTCATCTCATGCTGTGAGAGAAGCGGCTCTCCAAGTGATGAGAGCCTGAAATGGACCATAATGCCCTTTTCTTCGTTTGTCACGGGTTTATTCCTGTAATAATTCCAGCAATGCGGGATGTTCCCGCCGATCATTACCAGATCGTACCTGTCGAAAAGCTCAACGCTGTCGCCAATTATCCTTGTGCCATTGCTCCTTGTGTTCAGGATGATCTCGTACTCGGGGTGAAAGTGCCAGAAACCGTTCGCTTCGGTTATATATTCGGCCCTGAAGCCTCCGCTATCGTCATACGAGATTTTTTCAAGTTCTGCGACCATAATCAGGTTAATTTAGGCAGGTGAGGTTTACAATCAAATTTAAGCAATATTTTATCAACCACCTTAAATATTTAGTCAATAATTATCGGATTTTCATCAATTAACGGCAGGTTAACTGCTTAATAATTTTGTCATTTAATTTGATTATTGTTTTATTTTATATAAATTTGTTGCAAGCTCATGCTATTGGTATAAGAGGAGTAAGCAAGGGTTGAGAGTGGAAATCATCAGGATTGTATTGCAGACATTGACTTTCACATCTGGAACCTAAGGATAAGCGCCAGCTAGCCATGGTTCCGTCCTTTTATCAGACAGTAGACACGGGAATTATCTCACTAATAAAACCCGCTCCCTGATTTCCCTTCAACCCTGCCTCCTCTTATTTTTTGCTCATTTTCAGAGCGTTCGCGGCAAAACGCGTAAAAAAACTAAAATTGTTTATCTTTGAGATGGATCAGGCGGGGAAAAACTGATCCGGGCTAAAATAATTCCGGAAGGATAATGAAGACCTATATAAGACGCAGGGAGAAGAACGACACGCTCATAGTATTTTATGCAGGATGGGGTGCAGACGAGCATGTCTTTACTCCTCTTTGCAACGACGAATTCGATTTCATCCTGTTTTACAATTACTCAGCCGATGAAGCTCTTGTACTGCCCGAGACCAAGACCTACAGATCAATAACCCTGATAGGATGGTCGCTCGGAGTGTGGGCAGCTGAATACCTGTCACCAAAGACCGGCATAGTCCCCGATTACAGTATCGCAGTTAACGGGACACCGGTTCCGGCCGATGATCATTTCGGGATCCCCCTGAATGTTTTTGAAGGCACTCTGAATAACATTACCGGGCACAACATGGAAAAATTCTATCTCAGGATGTTCGGTGATAAAACAACCTATCTCAGGAATATCGACAAGATCCCGCACAGGAGTATCAGGTCGCTCCATGACGAACTGCGCTGGCTCTATAACCGGATTATGGAACAGACCGAGCCCGGCTTCAGGTGGGACGCTGCAGTGATGAGTGAGACCGACAGGGTCTTCCCTGCAGGGAACATGCAGGATTACTGGAAAAGAAAGGCCGGAATTAAACACATTGTCCTCCCCCTGCCCCACTTCCCCTTCCATGAGTGGCAGTCATTCACCGACTTTGTGAATTTCGTAAAGGATTTCAATGCGGGCGGGCAGGATTAAAGGTCCTTTATCAGGACATTCGAATCGGATTTGGCGACAATCCTGTCGAATTTGTCAAGCATTTCTGTTATCCTGTTGTACTCCTTGTTTTTGAAAAAGCTCGGGTGCTCAGTACCTTTTCTATCGAACTTCTTAAGGACATAGCTTACCGACAGTTTGTTGATGTCAATCGAAGGCTGGTATAACCGTTCCTGGTGCTCATCTTCATGAATGACCGAGATCAGATCTGCATCGGCAAGTTCCTGGAGAATTTCCAGGACAAGCCTGACAGGGATCTTCAGCGATTTGGATATGTTAATGGCATTCAGGGGTTTTTCGCCCATTGCGAAGTTTCTGACTATCAGGTTAAGTATCATCAGGCCAAGTGCCCTTTTCTGGTAATGACTTACATCAAGCGCATCGGATTCAAATTCATACTTTGACAGGTTCTGGTTTGCGAATGAAAGCTCGGCCCCGAGCAGCACTATCGTCCAGCTCGACTGCATCCAGATTATAAAGAGAGGGAACGCGGCAAAGCTTCCGTAGATCGCACTCAGTTTAGAGATCCCGAACTGAAGGTCAATGTAAAGCCACTGTAGTGCCTGCAGGATCGTCCCGACAATTATGCCCGAAACCAGCGCCGGCCGGAACCTTACCTTAGTGTTTGGCATTACGATGAAAAGCAGCGTCAGGGCTGTCCACGTGAGAATATAAGGCACAAGCTTGATCAGAAAGGAGACAACCGGCTTAAAGAAATCGAGTATCCCCGAGCTCGATATGAACTCCGAAAGCTGAGTGCCTATCAATACCGTAATACTGCCTGAAAGTATTACGAACACAGGTGCGATGAGCATTATGGTAAGGTAATCGGTGAACTTCCGGTACCATGGACGCGATACGTTTATCTGCCATATGTGGTTGAAGGCACTTTCAATCTGGTCAAGGATCAGCATCACCGACCAGAAGAGGATGATCATTCCGACGCCGGCAATGTATCCGCCGCGTGTCTCCTGAAGAGCAGTACTGGCTTCCTTGAGGATCCAGTTCAAAACTTCAGGCTGCGTCTTAAATTCCTTTGTCAGCATTTCATTGAGATTCTGGTCCAGCCCGAATCCCTTTGCTATTGCAAACCCGATGGCAGCTATCGGGACAATCGACAGAAGCGAATAGAATGTAAGCGACGATGCACGTATCTGAACTTTGTCTTTAAGGAACCCGCGTGCCGACACGACAATGATCCTCATTTGCTTAATGAGGAATGACCTGCTTTTTGAGATATCCGACAGTGATGTATGCCAGATAAGGTCATTAAGCTGTTTCAGTTTTTCAAGTGTCCATGAAAGAGGATTTGCCATTCTCCGCCGGTCTTACATTTTTTCAAATATACAAAATACCTCAGATAAAAAGGTTTATCTTCAGTTGCACAGGATAACGGCAGAAATCATAAAAATATTGGGAGATGGACAATTACCGCTCAGATTATGTCGGGAGGAATGTTAAACATCGGCAGGATCTTCCTCCTGCGGTGAATTTCGCGGTAAGTGCAGAACATGCTCAGCTTATAGAACTTGAACAGCAACAGCCGCGCATCCGGCGAATCGAGGTGTATCTCCATCCTGTCCCTGTACCTGATGAACAGACCTGCAACGATCCTTGTAAGATGCAGTGCCCTCAGCCACATGAACGAACTGAGCATGGGCACTGTTGACCTGAACGTACTTTTGTCGGTGACATTATCATAAAGCTTGCTGAGGTTTTCGATGGCGTGCTTTGTTTTCATCAGGAATACCTTGTTTGTCTCAAGCCCCTCATGCACAAGCCCGTTATCGATGTGATACACATCTATCGCTGCCTTTTTCAGCTGGTAGCCGAACAGGGTGTCCTCATGTCCGTACTGCTTCAGTTCCTCGTAAAACCTTATCTTGGAGAATATCGTTTTGTCAATCATGACGTTGAAGGTAGAAAAGCTGGCATGAGGCTGTTTGTTACGCACCTGGGCCGGCTTTTGCTCGATTTTCCTGCCATATTTCCATCTCAGGTATATGTCGGGATCGCCGGGCTGCATGTCGTTGTAAATGATGCCGCCACAGATCACCCGCCTGGCAGGCAGGTATTCCAGCCATTTGCCAAGGAATGCCTCGGCAGTTCCCGGGATCATTGTGTCGGCGTCGATAAAAAGCAGGTAATCCCCTTTTGCCTCATTGATCATCTTGTTCCTGATCGCTGCCCTTCCTATATTCTTCTCCGCGGTTATTATCTTTACGACCCCTCCGGCCAGGGCATGATAACTCTTCCTGTATTCATCCGATGAACCATCATCGCCTATAAGGATCTCGCTGAACTCCTTTACGTTCTCCATGCCGCTTTTCATGCTGTGAACAAGCGCCACAATGTCAAAATCTTTTACCGGGATCAGGATTGATATCTTCACTTCCGAAGAGGTAGGGTTACCTGTGTAAAAGTACAACTTATTTCTCAATATCACGTTCAGAAGCTTTGGCAAAGAAATTGATATGGTTATTTTTGCATCTTCAAACCAATCCCACGGGATAATGAAAAATATTCTGTTTTGTCTGATAATGATAGCATTCACCTCCTGTGCAAGCGGACAGCCGGAGAAAGGTTTCAGGGTAGAAGTCGGCATATCAGGCCTCAGGGATTCGTCAATTTACCTCGCCTATCACCTTGGCGACAAGCAATACGTGACCGATACGATCACCCTCGACAGCAATGGGAACGGAGTATTCTCGGGGCAGGAAAGCCTTCCCCAGGGAATTTATCTCATTGTTCTTCCCGGCAAACAGTACTTCGAGATCCTGATGGGCGTTGATCAGAATTTCTCGCTCACATGTTCCATAGCTGATTATTTCCATACCCTCGAATTCAAAGGGTCTGACGAGAACAACGCATTTGTTGCCTATCAGAGAGACTGGGTCGGGTTGCAGCTGAAGGCGAACGGCCTTGTTAAAAGGATCCAGGCAAACAAGCAGAATGCCGATTCGGTCAGGATACTTACAGCGTCGCAGAAGGCACAGGAAGCGGTGATGAAAGCCTATCTCAACAAGGTGATCGACCGGAACAAGGGCACGTTGCTGGCGGTGCTCGTAAAAGCCATGCTGCCTGTTGATATGCCGGTTATTACCGCTCCCCCGGGAAGCAGGAACCCCGACTCGGTAAAATGGGTAATGACATACCTTCACAATAAGGACCATTTTTTCGACAATACCGACCTGTCAGATGAGCGGCTGTTGAGAACGCCCATCCTGCAGGCCCGGCTCAATTCATTCTTTACAAATGTGCTCATCCAGGCCCCCGATACGATCGACAGGGAGATCGACAGGCTCATAGCAAAGGTACAGGGCGATCCGAAGTTATTCCAGTTCGTGGCAGTCTGGCTGTTCAATCATTTCAGCCAGAGCGAGGTGATGGGGCACGACGCTGTGATGGTGAAACTGGCCGACGACATCTACCTTTCGGGAAAGGCCCCCTGGGTCTCAAAAGAGTTCAGGGATGATCTCCGGAAGCAGGTTGAACTAATCAGGCCAAACCTGATAGGAAAAAAGGCTGTTGATCTTGTGATGGATTCGTACAAGGGTATTTTCGTTTCATTGTACGACGTTGACAAGGATTTCACCATCCTCTATTTCTGGGAACCCGACTGCAGCCATTGCAAGGAGGCCACCCCGAAGCTCAGGAAATACTACGAAACTGCAAAGAACGAGGGCGTGGAGGTGTTTGCAGTTTGTACGACAGCTGACCGGCAGAAGTGGGAAAAATACATACAGGACAATGATCTTTCCTGGATCAACGGCTGGGATCCGGATAGAAAATCAAATTTCGGGGCCTATTACAATGTGCAGTCAACCCCCCTGATTTATATCCTTGACAGGAACAAGAAAATAATTGCCAAAAAGCTGAGTGTTGACGACATCCCGCTTTTTATAAGCAATTACAGGAAATTCTTCAGGAAGTAAGCCGGCTTCTTATCCACCCGACAAGCTCATAGACAGAGCTGAACTCACCAACTGAGTCTCCGAGGTGACATTTCCACTGCCCGTCAGGCGCTCCGGGAGCTATTATTCTTACATCCGGATCCGTATCGGTAATCCGCAGGCCTGCCCTCATTACGGCTCGTTCGGTCCAGTACTTTTTTTCACCCTCCCCTTCAACAATTGCAGTTCCGGTCTCTTTGCCGCGCTGGGTGAAGGTTCCGTCACGCGGATTGAATTCAATTTTCGTGCTGTCGAAAAGTGATCTGAAAGCACCTGAGAGCATTATGTCCTCGGGAGCCCCCCCGATCAGGGCATCCTCAAGGAGGAGCCATATTTTATCGGCCTGGTTAAGTGCTATGTTCAGATCGTGGGTCGAGAATATTATGCTTTTGTTCCTGAGATGTGTAAGCTCGTGCATCAGGTTGATTATCCCGAACCTGTTGCCGATGTCGAGAAAAGCGGTCGGCTCATCCATCACCATCACCGATGCATCCTGGGCAAGGACCATGGCAATCATTGCCCTCTGGCGCTCTCCGTCCGATATTTCGGTAACCGGCTTGTCGCTGAATGCCGAGATCCCAGTCCTTTCGAGGGCCGACATGATCGCCTCATTGTCGGCACTACCGATCCTGCCCAGCCAGCCGGTGTGGGGAAACCTTCCAAGCGCGACAAGGTCGTATACCTTCATGTTGCTTACCTTCACAATTTCAGTTGAGATGTAGCCGATGGTCGATGAGAGCTTTATCCTTGAATATTCCGATATATCCCTTCCGAGTATACGCAGGTTACCACTGAGAACAGGCTGAAGGCCCGCCAGTGTCCTGAGCAGGGTGCTTTTCCCTATCCCGTTCCTGCCCACCACCGCTATCATTTCGCCTTCGAGCGATTCACCGGAGATCGGGGGAAGTATCCGGCTCTTCTGCTTCCCGGAAGCATACCCTATTTCAAGTGAATCGAATGACAATACTTTTTTGCCTGAAGCTTTCATCAGAATATCTCAGAATATTTGCGGTTCCTGAAAAGCACCCAGATTACAACGGGTATCCCTATAAGCGACGTCACCGAATTAACAGGAAGGATATTGTCCGATCCCGGCATCTGTGAAATAATATCGCTGGCAAGCATAATGATGGCACCTAAAAGAATGGTTGCAGGGATGAGTATCCTGTGATCGGCAGTGCGGAACACGAGCCTGGCAAGGTGAGGAACTGCGATCCCTATAAATCCGATCGGCCCGCAGAAAGCGGTCACGGTACCGGCAAGGATGCTGGTGCCGGCAATTATTACGAACCTCGAGAACCGCACATTCAGGCCGACGCTCCTCGCATAGTTCTCTCCAAGAAGAAGGGCATTCAGCATCTTGACTGAAAAGATGCAGACAATGGTCCCGGCAGCAACCGAAAGGACCAGCACACTGAGCTGCGACGACGTTAGATTCCCGAGGCTCCCCATGGTCCAGATAACGTATGCCTTCAGCATTGTTTCGCTGCTGAAGTACTGGAGTATGCTTACGATTGCCGATATGCCGCTGGCAAGCATGATGCCGATGATCAGCACCGTCATAATACTCCTCACCCGTGCCGAGATTATCATTATAATGATCATAATCGCACCGGCCCCGGTCCATGAGGCAACCGCAATTGCCCAGTTGCCCAGCCCCCTGATGCTCTCGGGCGAAAGATTTGATGAGAAGCCAAGAATGACGAATGCCACGCCCAGGCTTGCACCCGAACTGAGCCCCAGCACATAGGGTCCGGCCATCGGATTCCTGAAGACAGTCTGCATCTGCAGACCGCTTACCGACAGAGCTATCCCCACAGTAAGTGCCGTGATCGCCTTGGGAAGCCTGAATTTTTCGATAATTGTTTCGCTGATCCCGTGCGCATTTGAGAAAAGAGCATGGAAAACATCGGACGGACTTATGTTTACTGATCCGAGAAAAAGATCAAGTATGAAAAACAAAACCACCACGATTGCCAGTACTGCAAATAAAAGCCTTTCCTTTCCTTTTCCTGCTGTATCAGTTTCGTTTAATGCCATCAGACCCGGGTAGATTAGTAAATCAAGTTTTGCACGTCAGCTTCCCGCCCCTTCATGGGAGGATTGGGGAGGGGCAGTTGAAGTGATCTTCCTGTAGTAGAAAAGCTTATGCCCGGCGAAGAGGCCGGGATGAAGTATCGAGGCTATATCCAGAAGGATTACATCCGGGTTTATGCAGCCGCTTTCCCAGTAATCGTTCCCCCCGGCCCGGTTTATCCGCCTGTCGTTATTGTAAATGTTTCCCGACCTGAAGCACGGGAGGTCGCCAAGCCTTGCATCTATTGCGAGTATACCTGCTTTTGACCTTGCCGCCCCGGTATTAAGCCAGTAATCAGCCCTCACAGCGGTCACAAACACCGATTCGAGGCTCTTTGGCATCGATGTTTCCGAATCGGTGTCCTTCCACAGGTAATCGCCGCCGGCATCCTCTAACAGCTTTGAAACATATGAATTGCCCGGGGAAACATACCAGGTATCCCTGAACGGGAGCCCCAGGAGAACCCCGGGCCTATTCGCGGTGCGCCTGCTGACCGAATCCCTTACCATCAGGTACCTGGTCTCAACCGCCCTGAAGATTGAATCGGCAGTTTTTTCCTTCCCGTAGAGTGCTCCCACCATTTTGATCCATTCTGCCTTTCCC
>JBAVOD010000135.1:0-5279 GCA_049691735.1 Bacteroidales bacterium | reverse complement strand
CTTGTCGAGTGAATATTTGCTCAGTTCCCTGAGAAGATAAATCCCGTCAAGTGTTTGGGACAATTCCGAAAATATTTCATCAATTACTGCCAGAATACCTGTAAGCGTTTCACCGGCAAGCAACTGCCGTGCAACTATTAAATGCCGTTCTTTCAGATCGCCTGCCATCGATTTGTAAACCGGATCATGACCGGCAGCGATGTCACTGATGTTCTTGAGGGAATCGGTCACTCCCTGAAATGCGGAAACTACAACAACAAGCGGCAAAGGATGGGCTGCAATTATCCTGGTAACTGCCTTTATCCTGTCGGATGAGCCTACCGACGATCCTCCAAATTTCAGGACCTTCATCTTCAGTCAGCATTAAATGCAATAAGGAATTATAAGCTGAATTTCAGCACGTCAAAAATAACAAAAACCACCTAATCTCCGCGTTGGTTCAGCAAATATTAAACAATTTGACCGTATTGATAATAAACCGTAAGTATCGAACCGATATTTTTGAAAAACTCATATTGTACACAACGATCTGTTATTCAATATTAAGATGATGTTGCCTTTTCGAGTCTTTTCAGTATTGAAAAGATGAACGCCGCAGAAATAAGGCAGCAGATTATGAAAACAAGCCAGAGCGTACTCAATGCAACCTTTTCCCACAGCAGGCTTCCTATGAACAGCAGCTTGTTTCCCACAGCCGTCGCCAGCAACCATCCTCCCTGCATCAGTCCCTGAAAGCGCGATGGTGCAACCTTTGAAACAAAGGAAAGACCCATCGGGCTCAGGAAAAGCTCGGCAACCGTGAGTGTGAGATAACTGCTTATGAGCCAGTATGGTGAAACCCTGTTGCTGTCGGCAATCGGTACACCATTCAGCGAATGGGGCGACTGTAACCCGATTGACGAAACAAGGACAATAATGAAACCCAGGGCAGCTATCACCATACCAATACCGATCTTTTTCGGAGTTGAAGGCTCGATCCCTCTTTTGTTCATCCACGCAAATGCACCCATTACCGGGAATGTCAGAGCTACAATGAACAGCGGATTGAATGACTGGAACACTTCAGGAGAAATGTCATTCGTTTTACCGAACGAATTAAGGATTTTTCCCATGAGGCCTGAAGGATCAAAGCCCATAGTAAAGAACAATCCGGTCAGAAGGGCGACGATGAAAAGGATACCGCCTGTGAGCCTTGCACCCCTGCTGATGTTCCTGTAAACAAGCAGTACAAGTCCTGCGATTGCCCCTATCACCGCAAGCATCGAGGGCAGAGTGAAGAACAGGTTTGTGAACTCTCCGACCTGCTTAACGGTGTAATCCCTGGCAAAAAGAGTAAGCGTAAGTCCATTCTGGTGAAAAGACATCCAGAAGAATATGACAACTACAAATACGAGTACAAGAGCTGTAATCCTCGCCCTCTCTTCCTTTCGCGAACTCAGGATGATCCATGTCACAAAACCTGCGAAGAGACCGAATGCGAAGCCGTCAGCCCATCCCACCTGCCTGATGAAATGAAGACCGAATGCCGTTGCACCGATTGCTATGATTGAGGCAAAAAGCGCTGAGGGAACAAATGTGATCTTTTCTGTTGAAACTGTCTCTTTCTTAACCTCTTTGGCCGGCAGCAACCTGTTGAAAATAATATAAACAAGCAGCGAAATTACCATTGCTGCAGCTGCAATCCCGAATGCGTAATTGTATCCTTTCGAAAAGACATCGATGTAACTGTGGGCGAAAGAAGAAAGATCGGTAACATGACCTGCAATATTGACCTTATCAGCCAGTTGCTGCAGGGTTGAAGTATCGGAAATTGTGCCGTTAAGGTACTGGTGGCACAGCGACGGAAGGCTTGCATCGTGGGTGAAACCATTGACCTTCAGCCACCAGTTGCGCATTCCATTCGCGGCATAGGGCGCAAAAAACGCACCTACATTAATTCCCATGTAAAAGATCATGAAAGCCGGATCCCTCAGCTTCGAATATTTGGGATCATCATACATCTGCCCCACCACAGCCTGGAGGTTTCCTTTGAAAAGCCCGTTCCCGAACGCAATTGTGAAAAGGCCGATAATGGTTATCGTCAGGGTCATCCCGGGCAATGCCATAACAATGTATCCTGCAAACATTATGATTATGCCCGCAAGTATTACAAGCTTGTATTTCCTTGTTGCATCTGCAAGTATTCCACCCACAAGTGCAAGGGCGTATATGCTGAAATAGAACCAGCTGTATATGTCTCCGGCGTTTTTGGCCGACAGATCGAATTTGGCCTGAAGAAACAGGACCAGGATGGCCATCATGGTGTAAAAACCAAATCGTTCGCCCATGTTGGAGAAAAATGCAACAAGCAGACCTTTTGGATGATTTTTTAGCATTGCAGAAATGTTAAGCTGGTTAAGTTTTTCCCGTACACATCGGATAAAATCCGGAATGCCGGTTTTTCAGGGTTGTGATAATCAAGTCGTGTACCTTCAAATTCATCTCTCCGGGTAAAGATAAAAAACTTTATTTAAGGTATTATATTACCGTAGATAAAAAGCGTTGACCAAAAACATTCCGTGTAAATTGGTGCTGACTGCTGACCGGATAAAGGCACTTAATGAAGGCACTCTCGCGCGCTCGGCCCTGTTAAGCTCTTCGATAACTCCAGGGTTTATACTTTTACTGTCTGGAAAGTAGTTGTAAAGAAATGCAGATATTATGTCATCAATTAGTTTTTAATAATAATCTTTGTAACTGTAACGATGTCAAAATTTGGCTTCCTGAACCTGAGAGAATACTTTACTGCGCTAACCTGAATGAAAAAGATCGAGATCCTTTCTTTATGGGCACTCTTAATTTTTATTTTATCAGGATGTGAAAAACCATCAGATCAGATGGCAATTCCAATAGAAGAACCTGCTTTACCACCTTATGCAGAGCTCGAGAAAAAGATAAGGGGGGAATATGACTGGCGGGCAGTTTTCACATGGGACCAGTACTCTACGCTGCTTACGAAACTGTCGGAAGAAAAGTTCCTGGTCCTGCCTCTTAATGAAATGCGGAAAACCTATGATCCTTCAAAAGTAATCATCGGATTGAGGCACGACATAGACTGGAATCCTTTTAAGGCTCTTGAAATGGCTGATATGGAAAAGGATTTCGGGTTCAGGGCGACATATTTTTTCCTTCCCACAGCTGACTACTATGGCACTTTTAGCAGCACCGGAGTCAGGCACAGCACCGGGCTCGATTCGCTGATAAGGGATCTCTATGGCCGCAAGGTTGAAATCGGGATGCATAACGACCTGCTTACGGTTATGATAGAGTACGGATTTGATCCGCTGGCCTTTAACCTTCAGGAAATGAACTATTTCAGTTCGCTTGGGATCACAATAACCGGGACTGCATCACACGGCTCTCCCATTGCAAAGGTAACTGTTCCCAATTACCAGATATTCAGTAATTTTGCCACTAAAGATTCTGTGCTCTGCAATGGTATCTCCTATCCCATTGGGAAGTACAGCCTGAAGGATTATGGTTTTGAATACGAGGCTTATTTTATTGACTTCAGTCTCTATTTATCCGAAGCCAGCGGAAAATGGAACGATCCGCAGGGATTCACAGGAATATTGGAAAGTCTTGAAATGAGCATGCCCGGCGACAGGATCCAGATCCTTACTCATCCGGAGTGGTGGGGAAGGTAATGCAATTAGATTTTCTGACTTTGATTGTGTAATTTTATATTGTGTGAAAATAGACTTTTCCGGTTTTCTATTATGAAGATTTTCAGAAGCGAACAGATTAAAGATATTGACAGGTACACCATCGCGAATGAACCAGTCGCATCGGTTGATCTGATGGAGAGAGCTGCAAGCCAGCTTCTGCTGTGGTATGCAAGGCAGTTTGACAGGTCACGAAGGGTGTTTGTTTTTGCGGGTCCGGGAAACAATGGCGGCGACGGTCTTGCACTGGCAAGGCTCCTTTCGGCTAACAGATTCAATCCTGAAGTGCATTACGTTAAATTTACAGAGAAAACGTCAGGTGACTGGAACATCAATCGCGGGCGGCTTGAAATTGAAACTCCTGTCAGGTTTTATGAACTTGATGACATAAAACAGTTTCCGCTGGTCACATCCGACGACGTTGTTATTGATGCAATCTTCGGCTCAGGGCTTGCAAGGCCTGTTGAAGGGCTGGCTGCCGAAGTCATCGGGAAAATAAACCGGTCAGGTGCAACCATCGTCTCAGTCGACATTCCATCGGGCCTTTTCGGCGAGGATAACAGCAATAACAATCCTGATGCAATAATCAGAGCTGCTTATACCCTTAGTTTCGAGTTTCCGAAATTATCATTCCTGGTTGCTGATAATGCCATATTTACGGGCGAATGGAGTGTTCTGCCAATCGGACTCAGCAGTGCCGCGATAAGGAATACGGCGACACCATTCTCTTACACCGGACAGGACTTCATCAGATCAATCATCAGGAAAAGGAATAAATTCGACCATAAAGGCATTTATGGCCATGGGCTGCTTGTATCGGGGTCATATGGCAAGATGGGTTCTGCATTCCTCGGTGCAAAAGCAGCCCTGAGAACGGGTATTGGCTTGCTGACATGCCACATTCCGTCGCTTGGCATCGATATTATACAGACTGCAATTCCTGAAGCGATGGTCAGTGTTGATGCCTTGGAAAAGATGATCTCCGACGTGGGTGATATCGCGCGTTTTGATGCAGTTGCCATTGGTCCGGGCATAGGTCAGGACCCGGTCACGCAGCAAGCCCTGCACAGCCTGCTTCTTAACAGGAACAAGGCAATGGTTATTGATGCCGATGGACTGAACATCCTTGGCCTTAACAAAAAATGGCTTTCAGCATTACCCGGGAACGCTATCCTTACACCACATCCAAAGGAATTTGAACGCATTGCGGGAAGAACCGGGAATGGCTTTGCGAGATTAATGCGACAGATAGAATTCGCTGCTGAATACGACTCTGTCGTTGTACTGAAAGGGGCAAATACTTCGGTGGCAACCCCTGCCGGCGAAGTTTTTTTTAACAGTACCGGAAATCCCGGCATGGCAACAGCGGGAAGCGGTGATGCCCTTACCGGAATAATACTGTCTCTGCTTGCTCAGGGTTATACCCCTGAAAATGCTGCAGTTGCAGGTGTGTATCTGCACGGACTGGCTGGTGATATTGCAGCGGCCCGGTCGGGCCAGGAATCAATTATCGCTTCCGACATAATTGACAATATAGGGAATGCGTTCTTAAAGATCAGATCAGGCGAAACCGAC
>JBAVOD010000134.1:0-19055 GCA_049691735.1 Bacteroidales bacterium | reverse complement strand
CCTGTAATTTCAGCAAACAGAGGGCAGGTCACTGTCCGCATCATTCATACAGACGAGGAATTGATGATTGCTGGAACAGTCAACCAGATTATAAATCATAATACCAAAATAAAACATGATCATGAAGGCAACAAAAGTTTCTGAAAAGAGTAACACGTTGTCGCAGGATCTTCTGCGAAAGATGAACGCCTACTGGCGGGCTGCCAACTATCTGTCGGTCGGCCAGCTCTACCTCCGTGACAATCCTTTGCTTCGCGAGCCCCTGAAAATGTCACATGTGAAATCGATGCTGCTTGGACATTGGGGCACTACGCCCGGGCAGAATTTTATCTATGTGCATCTGAACCGGATCATTAAGAAATATGACCTCGATATGTTCTATATTGCAGGCCCGGGTCACGGTGGTCCTGCACTTGTGGGCAACACTTACCTCGAAGGTACATACAGTGAGATTTATCCGAATATCAGCCAGGATGAACCGGGGCTAAAGAAGCTGTTCAAACAATTCTCCTTTCCGGGCGGAATTCCAAGCCATGTATCGCCGGAGTGCCCGGGATCGATCCACGAAGGTGGAGAGTTAGGGTACTCGCTCAGCCATGCATTCGGATCTGCTTTCGATAATCCCGATCTGATCGTTGCATGCATTATCGGTGACGGCGAAGCTGAAACAGGACCGTTAGCGACAGCCTGGCACTCCAACAAATTTCTTGATCCGGTCACCGACGGGGCTGTATTGCCGATCCTGCATCTCAATGGGTACAAAATAGCCAACCCGACCGTTCTGGCTCGTATCAGCCATGACGAACTTGATCAGCTTCTTCGCGGATATGGATGGATCCCCTACTATGTGGAAGGCGATGACCCGGAAAAGATGCACCAGCTAATGGCCGGCACGTTGGATATTGTCATCGGGGAAATCCGGCAAATTCAAAGTAACGCACGCAACAATAACGATACTACCCGGCCACGCTGGCCAATGATCGTTTTCAATTCTCCCAAAGGCTGGACCGGACCGAAAGAGGTTGACGGATTGCAGATCGAGGGAACCTTTCGGGCTCACCAGATCCCAATACAGGTCGATTCAGAGTATCCCGCCCATCTAAAGCTCCTGGAAAACTGGATGAAAAGCTATAAGCCTGAAGAACTCTTCGATAATAATGGACGATTCCTATCCGAACTGGCCGAACTCGCACCAAAAGGTGAACGACGGATGGGAGCTAATCCGCATGCAAATGGCGGCTTACTTTTGCACGACCTCATAATGCCCGACTTTCGGTGCTACGCCGTAAATGTACCGGCACCAGGATCAGTTCAGGCCGCCGACACATATGTGCTGGGGGAGTTCCTTCGCGACGTGGTCAACCTTAACCAGAAGCAAAGGAATTTCCGTGTTTTCGGCCCTGACGAAACACTCTCCAACAGGTTGAATGCCATTTTCGAAGTCACTAATCGTCAGTGGATTGCCAGGATGAAAGAGAACGATGAGTTTCTTGCATCTGAAGGCCGGGTAGCGGAGATGCTCAGCGAGCATCAATGTGAAGGTTGGCTCGAGGGATATCTGCTGACCGGGAGACACGGGTTATTTAACTGCTATGAAGCCTTTATCCATATTGTTGATTCTATGTTCAACCAGCACGCCAAGTGGCTGAAAGTATGTGCCGGATTGCCATGGAGACGTAATATCGCATCGCTGAATTACCTGCTTGCTTCGCATGTGTGGCAGCAGGCCCATAATGGTTTTACCCACCAGGACCCGGGATTCATCGATCATGTTGTAAACAAGAAGGCCTCAGTTGTACGGGTATACCTTCCACCCGATGCCAACTGCTTGTTGTCAGTAGGGGACCATTGCCTGAGAAGCCGGGATTACGTAAATGTTATAATCGCAGGCAAGTACCAGGCCCCTCAATGGCTGACCATGGATGCTGCAATTGAGCATTGCACCGCAGGCATTGGCGTGTGGAAATGGGCCAGCAGTGATCAGGGCAGGGAACCGGACGTTGTAATGGCCTGTTGTGGAGATGTTCCCACCCTCGAGACTCTGGCTGCTGTTTCTATCCTTCGTAAATATCTGCCCGATCTGAAAATCCGGGTGATCAATGTTGTCGATCTGATGAAACTGGAGCCGAATACGGAACATCCGCACGGACTGAGCGATCGGGACTTTGATGCTTTATTCACTAAAGACAAGCCGATCGTCTTCGCTTTCCACGGCTACCCCTGGCTTGTGCACCGGCTGACTTACCGTCGTACAAATCACGATAATATGCATGTGCGGGGCTATAAGGAAGAAGGTACTATTACCACGTATTTCGACATGACTGTTTTGAACGATCTTGACAGGTTTCACCTGGTGCAGGATGTGATAAACAGGCTTCCCCAATTGGGTGCAAAAGGTGTCGCTCTTAATAAAGTTGTACAGGATAAGCTCATCGAGCATAAGAAGTACATTGATAAGAATGGTGTGGACATGCCTGAGATTCTCAACTGGAAATGGACTGACACAAAATGAATATGGAAAAGATTATTACAACTGCAAAAGCGCTGGTCGCCGGCGACAAAGGACTGTTGGCTATGGACGAAAGCAATCCGACCTGCAATAAGCGGTTTGCAGCGGCAGGTATTCCTCATACTGTTGAATTCCGGCGCGCCTACCGCGAAATGATTGTGACCACTCCCGATCTGGGCAAGTGTATCAGCGGAGCCATCCTTTATGATGAAACAATCCGTCAGAATAAGAAAGACGGGACTTCATTTATTAAAGCAATAGTCGAAGCGGGAATCATTCCTGGAATAAAAGTTGACGCTGGTGCAAAGGACATGGCAGGGCATCCCGGAGAGAAAATAACCGAAGGTCTCGACGGATTGCGTGACCGCCTCAAGGAATATAATCAAATGGGAGCCCGTTTTGCAAAATGGCGTGCAGTGATTGCCATAGGAAATGGTATCCCCAGCCATGGTTGCATTGAAGCCAACGCTCATGCACTGGCACGCTATGCAGCGCTATGTCAGGAAGCAGGACTTGTCCCCGTCGTTGAGCCGGAGGTACTTATGGATGGGGATCATTCCCTGGAAAAGTGTTTTGAGGTAACCGGCGAAGTCCTCAGGACGGTTTTCAGCCAGCTTTATTGCCAGGGTGTGATACTGGAGGGTATGATCCTCAAACCCAATATGGTGCTTCCGGGATTGACCTGCCCTGAGCAGGAATCGGTCGATGAGGTAGCCGACGTCACTGTGGAGTGTCTCCTGAGAGCTGTTCCCGCTGCTGTTCCCGGGATTGCATTTTTGTCGGGCGGTCAATCCGGTGAACTGGCCTCGGCCCGTTTGAATGCAATGAACGTCAGATTCAAGTCGCGGCTGCCATGGGCGGTAACATTCTCATTCTCCCGGGCTATCCAGCAACCGGCTTTGAAAATCTGGCACGGGGAGGAGGCAAATGTGTTGGCAGCCCAACAGGCTCTGTATCACAGGGCTAACTGCAACCGGGCTGCGCATCGTGGGGAATACAGTCCGGCAATGGAGCCGACACAATCGTGACATCAAAATATTAAGATCTAAAAAACATGTTTTAAAACATAAATGAGTCACTCCTGTTATTTAAAGATGTGGTTTTAACGGATTCCGGATCTCATTGAACGGGAAATGCATATTATACTAAAAACTATGAAAAAATTATCAATCCTATCAGCCTGCATGGTCTTATTATTTTTAGCAGCATGCAACTCAAATTCAGAACAAAAGAAATCTATGGAAAACACGAAAGACCTGGCATCAAATCCATTTATGCATGCCAGCACACTGCCATTTCAGGCACCTGATTTTACTAAAATCCATGACAGTGATTTTGCACCCGCTTTTGAGGAAGGCCTCAAAAGAAATTTAGCAGAGATTGAAAAGATTGCCGATAACCGCGAGGCACCTACTTTTGATAACACGCTGGTGGCCATGGAAAAGAGCGGTGAACTGCTTCGCCGGGTAAACGGGGTTTTCAACATGCTTTCGGGAGCCAATACCGATTCGGTTTTGCAGAAGTTGAATGAAGATTTTGCTCCAAAACTGGCAGCACTTCAGGATGCAATTTATCTGAACAGTAAGCTTTATGACAGAATCAAAACAATCTACGGGAAGAAAGCTGAGCTTAACCTCGACAAGGAATCTGCACGATTGCTCGATTACTATCATACTGAATTCATACGTGCAGGCGCAAACCTGTCGGCAGATGACAAGGCCAGATTAAAAAAGATGAATGAAGAAGACGCCGGACTCGGCGCCAAATTTACCAACCAACTGTTGGCTGCCTCTAAAGCAGGTGCCCTGGTTGTGGGCAACAAAGAAGCTTTGAAGGGTCTTTCAGAAGGAGCTTTAAACTCGGCTGCACAGGATGCTGAAGCTGCCGGAGAAAAAGGCAAATGGCAGCTGCCTTTGCAAAACACAACACAGCAACCAGCCCTGAAAAATCTGGAGAACCGCGACACCCGTCACCAATTATTTGAGGCGTCATGGAACAGGGCTGAAAAAGGGGACAAAAACGATACCCGTGCAACAATCACACGATTAGCTGAAATCCGGGCCGATAAAGCAAACCTCCTGGGATTTCCCGATTATGCAGCATGGAACTTACAGGATCAGATGGCCAAAACACCTGACACCGTCCTAACCTTCCTGAAGAAACTGGTACCGCCTGCGACGGCTAAAGCACGCAAGGAAGCCGCCAATCTTCAGGTGTTAATTAGCAAAGAAAAGGGCGGATTCGAACTGCAGCCATGGGACTGGAATTTTTATGCCGAAAAAATTCGTAAAGCCCGGTATGACCTGGATGAGAGTCAGATAAAACCCTACTTTGAATTGTTCAATGTTCTGGAGAACGGCCTCTTTTATGCCGCCAACCAGTTGTATGGAGTGACATTCAAACGCAGAACAGACATCCCGGTATACCAGGACGACATGCGCGTTTATACCGTCTACGATAAAGACAGCAGCGCCCTCGGTCTGTTTTATTGCGACTATTTCAAGCGCGACAACAAATCAGGTGGTGCGTGGATGAGCAATGTAGTAGAACAATCAAAATTGCTAAGTACAAAGCCGGTGATTTACAATGTTTGCAACTTCACCAAACCGGCACCTGGTGAGCCGGCACTGATTAGCTTCGATGATGTGACCACCATGTTCCATGAATTTGGGCATGCCCTGAATGGTTTTTTTGCCGACCAGATCTACCCCAGTTTGTCGGGCACCAATGTAGCCCGTGATTTTGTGGAGCTGCCTTCGCAGTTTAATGAGCACTGGGCTATAGACCCAAAAGTATTTCGTCATTATGCAGTGCACTATAAAACCGGGGAACCAATGCCGCAGGAACTGGTAGATAAGATCAGGAATTCACAGAAATTTAATCAGGGATATGCCTTGACAGAAATACTGGCAGCAGCCGAACTTGATATGCAATGGCATACAATCCCTGCAGGTGATTCGATAAAATCAGTCGACGACTTTGAAACTGCCGCATTGAAACGGACTGATCTTGATCTTCCACAGGTGCCTCCACGCTATCGTTCCAGCTACTTCCTGCACATCTGGGGCAATGGCTATGCCGCCGGTTATTACGCCTATTTGTGGACAGAAATGCTGGACGACGATGTCTACAACTGGTTTAAGGAACATGGCGGGATGACACGAGCCAACGGACAGCGCTTTCGGGATATGATCCTGTCACGCGGAAATACCGAAGACTACAACAAAATGTTTTATGATTTCTACGGACATAAACCCGACATAAAGCCGATGCTTGAAGATCGTGGATTAACGGAGGAATAAATTCTGACGATTACGGCCTCCCCCACCCTTTCCGGCATAATGACCTAAATACATGTCTGGGTATTTCACCTGTTCCTTTGAACCACACACATTGGAATAATCAGTTCTGAATTGTTAATATACAGATGACGAAATGTAATTAGTACATGATTGCCTTGTGAATCATAACCTGGCCACAGATTGAGCTCACAAAACCAAAATATAATAAGAGTCTCCGGATGCAAATCTCAGGCAGGAAAAAGCTGTGACAAAGAAAGTCACTTTGACGGCTATTTCGCTGAATGATTCAAGGTATGCTTTTAATCTCAGATAAGGCTTCCAGCCGGAAAAACAGTTTTATGTGATTTTTGAAACTTTAAAAACCTGATCCTTATTCAAAATATAAACCGAAAAAACTTCTAAACTTTAAAATTCGAAAATCGATGAAAAGACAAATTTCAACAATGCTCTTAATTCTTTTTCTTGAGATTATTTTATCCACGGCGTTATGTGCGCAGCGAATTACTGTCTCAGGGAAAGTGACTGATGCAGCCGATGGATCTTCTTTGGTTGGCGCCACAGTGCAGGAAAAGGGTACCAACAATGGAGTTTTTACAGATACAAATGGCACATTCAGTATCACCGTTGCTCCGACTGCCACATTGGTCTTTACCTACGTTGGCTACACCGAACAGGAGATTCCTGTTAACGGCAGGACTGCAATTAATATTGCTATGTCAGTCACCGCAACGAATCTGGGTGAGGTAGTGGTGATAGGTTATGGTACTGTAAAAAAATCAGATGCTACGGGCTCAATCATTACAGTCAGCGCCAAGGATTTTAACAAAGGTGTGACCAGCTCTCCGCAGGATCTGTTAGTCGGTAAAACTCCCGGCTTAGTTATTACAACTAACGGAGGGGCTCCCGGAAGCGGCGCCACCATCAGAATTCGCGGCGGTTCTTCATTGAACGCATCCAACGACCCTCTTGTTGTTGTCGATGGAGTCCCGCTTGATAACAATGATGTTGCAGGGAGTGACAATTTCCTTTCATTCATCAATCCAAACGACATCGAGACAGTTACCGTTCTGAAGGATGCTTCTGCTACCGCCATCTATGGCTCCAGGGCTTCTAACGGAGTCATCATTATAACCACCAAAAGAGGCCAGGCCGGCGAAAAGATGAGAGTCACATATGTAGGTAACGTTTCGGTTTCGAACGCCATTAAATTTGTAGATGTATTTTCAGGCGACCAGGTACGCCAGATTGCATTAAATCATCAATCGTTGTATGGGGTCGAAAGTTTCCTGAAACTTGGTTCTCAAAATACCGACTGGCAAAAGGAGATCTTCAGAGTTGCCGTGTCGACCGACCATGATTTAAGTCTGTCGGGCTCATATAAATTTTTACCCTACCGTGTTTCTGTCGGGTACACCGACGACAACGGAATTCTGAAGAATACCGGCATGAAAAGATATACCGGGGCTATAAGCCTGAATCCCACCTTCTTTAAAAACAATTTAAAGGTAACCCTCAATGCCAACGGCATGCGTCTCAACAATAATTTTTCTGATGTAGGGGCTATCGGTTCTGCCATCGCCATGGATCCGACCCAGGTCATCAGGGATGGCAATCCGAATTCGGATGGTTATTTTCAATGGAATAATTACGGAGCAACACTAGGCACACCTAACCCTGTCGAGCAGCTGCTGGCAACCGATAACAGATCCAAAGTGGAAAGGTTCATAGGTAATATTGAAATCAATGCCAATCTTCCATATATTAAAGGGCTTGTCGCAAATTTGAATATTGCTACAAGTTACAACCACGGGCAGGGTCATGACAACCTGCCCACTTCCGCACCGGCCGTGCTGACAAACGGATATGGGCAGTTAGACAACTATGATGGCACAAACTATAATAACCTTCTCGATTTTTATCTGAACTATAAGAGAGATTTTAATGCCCTTAAAAGCAACCTTGACGTGACAGGCGGCTATTCATGGCAGCATTTTAAAAGGGAAGGGCACGATTATAAAAGGGGTATAGTCGATGCTACTCATAAATACCAGATGGTCGACAGTACAGAGTTTATTACGGAAAACTACCTGGTCTCATTCTTCGGCCGTTTGAATTATACGGTCATGAACAGGTATTTACTCACAGTTACAGTGCGCGATGACGGTTCTTCACGTTTCATTGGGAAAAACCGCTGGGGAATCTTCCCCTCTGTTGCCCTTGCCTGGAAGATCAAAGATGAATCGTTCCTGAAAAATGTGAAGGCACTCAGCGATCTGAAATTAAGATTAAGCTGGGGAGTAACCGGTCAGCAGGACATCGGCAGCGATTATCCGGCCGAAGCACAATATATAGCTTCAGTGATCGGAGCATATTATCCGATGGGCACCAATGCCTCATATATCCCAACGTTGCGTCCAAACGCCTATGATCCTAATATCAAATGGGAACAGACTAAGACCCAGAATGCCGGTGTGGACTTTGGATTCTTTGATGGCCGTATCTCCGGTTCATTGGATGTCTATAAACGGGTAACCGATAATCTGCTCGAGAATGCCACAATCCCGAGCGGCAGCAACTTCTCAAACACATTGTGGACCAATGTGGGAAGTCTTGAAAATATGGGCGCTGAATTCGATTTGAACCTGATACCTATCTCAACGAAAGATCAGTCTTTGACCATTGGATTCAATTTATCCTACAACCAAAACAAAATCACCAAATTGTTACTGACAAATGATCCAACATATATAGGCCAGCTGGAAGGAGGGGATTCCTTTACCGGTCCGTTGCAGGTATCGCAGGTCGGTTCTCCGGCACACTCCTTCTTCATGAACAGGCAGGTATATGATGTAAACGGGAATCCCGTTGAGGGATTATATGTTGATCTTTCAGGGCAGGGTGGCACCGTGAATGGTAATAATGCCGACAAATACATCGCTCATAACCCGGCACATGATCGCTTAATGGGACTATCGGTACGATACACCTACAAGCAGTTCGATCTTTCCGCTTCAGGCCGTCTCAGTCTGGGAAATTATGTGTACAACCAGGTGCAATCAGGGGCATCGTATGATCAGATGTGGCAAATAGGTTACTGGCATAACGAACCTGCTGCCCTTGCTGTTACAGACTTCGTTAAACGCCAGTTTACTTCTGATTATTTTGTCCAGAATGCTTCATTTTTCAAACTCGATTATCTGAACGCGGGATATCTCTTTAACAATGTAGTTAACAAATTGAACCTCCGGATAAGCCTTACAGTCCGAAACCTGTTTATTATCACGAAATACAGTGGGATTGATCCGGAAGTCAATGGTGGAATTGATAACAATTTCTATCCGAGGCCGCGTACTTATTTATTCGGTTTGAGTTTAACCTATTAGTTATCTTAATAATATAAAGATATGAACAAAATCATTTTAATATTAGGAATTATATCTTCAACATTGATATCAACATCATGTGTGAAAGATCTGAGCGTCACACCTATTGATCCCAATATTATTCTGTCGGGGAACCTGACCCCGGCTGAATACAAGGAGGTTTTAGGTAAAATCTATGCCAGTTTTATTATAGGTGGTCAGGGAGGCAGCCAGGCCAATAACGGAGTGGATATATCAGGTACCGATCCTAACTTTGGAACGACAATGCGTGCATACTGGAACTGCCAGGAATTGACTACCGATGAAGCGATATGTGCCTGGGGTGATCCCGGTATTGCAGATTTCAATACCCAGGGCTGGAATTCACAAAATCCTTTTCTTACGGCTCTTTACGACAGGCTGGTATTGAGTGTCACTTATGCCAATGATTTTATAAGGATCACAAAAGGGAATACCGACCCCGATATCTTGAAATATAATGCGGAAGCTCGTTTCCTCAGAGCTCTGGCTTACTGGTATGCAATGGACTGCTTTGCAAATCCGCCCTTCACGACCGAAGCCGACGGGGTAGGGAAATTCTTTCCAAAACAGATCCAACGGCCTGCATTATTTAACTATGTCGTCAAGGAATTAAAGAGTATCTCCGGTGAATTAGGCAATCCCGGGTTTGCTTACCCGAGGGCCGACAAGGCTGCTGCCTGGATGCTGCTTGCCAGGTTGTATCTTAATGCGGAGATATATACTGCCGATCCGGCGACCCAAACGGGGGGTATAGCAAAATATGACAGTTGCAAAATTTATTGCGACAGCATAATTAACTCCGGCGTCTATTCACTGGCGACCAATTACAGGCATAATTTCACGGCCGACAATGACTTTACCAGTAATAAAGAGATGATCTTTTCGTGGGTTTTAGACGGTGTCAATACACAAGGTTATGTTGGTACTACATTTATCATCTCTTCAAGCTGCGATGGAACCTACATCAATGAAGACACTCTTGGTTTTGATCCCAAAGGTAATATCAACTGGGGAGGGAACAGGAGCAAACGCGAATTCATCAATGTTATGATTGATACCCTGGCTACCTATGGTAATGTCGCAGTCCCGGTCGCCGATACTTTTTTCAGGCAGAGTCATGACAGACGGGTATTTTTCCGGCATTTGGAACACTGGAATCTACCCAGTGCTTCCGCCGCATTCCCTTTCGGTATCGGTGTCTTTAAATTTACCAATAATAATGCCGATGGCAGCAGGGCTGCCGACTGGAATGGCAACTATGCAAGCACCGACTTCCCGGTTTTCCGCCTAGCAGATGCGTACCTGATGAGAGCCGAAGCTGACTTAAAGGCATCAGGCGGAGATATAAATCAGGCGGTCAGCGATGTAAATATCATCAGGTCAAGAGCATTTGGCGATGATACCCATGCAGTAACCGCCGCTCAGCTACAGGCTACTACCAATGGAATCCCCTTTAAGTTCATTCTCGATGAACGTGGCCGGGAGTTTTACTATGAAGCTCAGCGACGTACCGATCTGATCCGTTTTGGCCAGTTCACCGACGGTACATACGTATGGTCATGGAAAGGCGGAGTCTCTGCAGGTACACAAACTTCAAAGAATTTGAATGTATTCCCTATTCCGGGTAATGAAGTCTCTTCCAATCCTAATATCAAACAGAATAATGGATATTAACCTATTAAACTATAGAGTGATGAAAAAATTCTCAATAATATGTCTGAGTTCCATTTGGATAATGAGCCTTTTATCTTCCTGTCAGAAAGAACAGACAAAAATTGAATTGCTGGCCAATCCGATCGCGCCAACAATCACAACTGTACCTGATCTGGCTCTTAAACGGGCGAACGGTTTGGATACATTGGTATTTGTCGGCACACCTGTCGACCCTGGCTTCCAGGCATCAGCTAACTATTTCCTCGAGGCAGACACTGCAGGGGATCAGTTCAAAAACCCTGTCATCCTGGCTTCCGGAATAACCGATCTTTCTTTTAAACTCACGGTAAGCGATCTCAACGGGCTCCTGATAAAACATTTCCCGGCCGATACCACTTCCCAGATCGATTTCCGGATCCGGTCAGTTCTGGTTCAGGATGCAGGTACAGGCTATACGCCAATAACAATTATTTCTGCGACCCAGACTGAAAGTGTCACTCTCTACGGCTTGCCCCGCCTTGATCTTATCGGTTCGGGTACTGCACAGAAAATTGAATCGGCATTGGGCAATGGTATATACACAGGTTATGTTAAACTCGATGCCACCAAACCATTTACCCTGCACAATCCCGATGCAAATGTCTCTTATGGCCTCACTGCCGGAGCACTTGAAGTAAATGGAACAGGAGGTATCTCAGCTTCTGCCAGTGGATGGTACTCACTTACAGTCGACATTAATACACTCACCTATGACCTGGCAGCCAATATGATCGGATTGATCGGCGATTTCAACGGCTGGTCAGCTCCTGATCAGAAAATGGATTACAATACCACCGGTGGCTTTTGGTATACTACTGCCAATCTGATCGTCGGCGGAGTTAAATTCCGCATGAACGATGTATGGTCAGGGCTTAATATAGGGTTCGGCGATGCTACTAATCCTCAGTATAATTCTTTGAACAACCTGTGGAATAATGGCAGCAGCGGCAATATACCTATAACAGTTGCCGGAACCTACTATGTCACCCTGACTATAGGTACCCCTATAGTTGCTACTTTTACCCTGCTCCCCTGACGGGTTATTATTGATTTTCAGTAAATCAATTGATTAATGAAAAATAAAAACACATATATGAAACCTCACATGAAGAGAATATCAATATATCGAATATTCGCAGTACTTGTCACAGCGACACTTATTTACAGTGGATGTACCAAGGATACGGCGGATGTTAGGCTTAGTCCGCAAATTGCCACAACGCAGGTAATAAATATCGGATCCGATTCAGCTACGGTAATTGGTTTTGTGGTTGCCGGAGGAAATGAATTTACTGAACGGGGCGTTTATTACGGAACTGATACACTTCCAACGGCTGCTAACAATAAAGTGATATATACCGGGCAAAATACTAAGGCAACTTTCAATGCTACCCTTACCGACCTTGCTTTTGCCACAAAGTATTATGCACGCGCCTATGGAATTAATCAGAACACAACAGTGTACGGCACAGGGATTACATTTACAACCTTGCCTGTAGTGCCGACCCTTTTCACTGATACGGTTACAGCAATTACCGGCAATTCAGCCACAGGAGGTGGAAATGTCACCAATTCAGGTGGAGCTGATGTCACCGCCCGTGGTGTTTGTTTTGACACTATACATAATCCAACGATTGCTAACAGCATGACCTCCGATGGGAAAGGGACCGGTGCTTTTGTTAGTTCACTTACCGGCCTGAGAGGCAACACGGTCTATTACGTCCGTGCATATGCTACCAACTCAGCCGGGACCGGCTATGGCCCCGAACGTTCATTTACTACACTTGTTGATTTACCTGTTGTCACAACCAGCCCGGTGACAAACATTACACAGACTTCAGCCCAATCGGGAGGCAATGTATCATACGATGGCGGAGCAAGTGTAACGTCCAGAGGTCTTGCCTGGGGCACCGCAGCCGATCCTACTGTATTGGATAATGTAATCGCTGCTGGCCAGGACACCGGAACATTTGTCAGCGAGCTTGTCAATCTGACAAAATTCACATCTTATCACGTCCGTGCATACGCTACTAATAGTGCAGGGACTGCCTATGGTTCGGATATTGCGTTTACTACCCTTGCTGATATAACCAAATTCTGGGTGGTTGGGGATTACAATCTCTGGACTAACAGCGATGCAGCAAGTTATATTATTTCGACACCAACAAGCGGCGGCACCGCACAGGGATATGTCTATCTTACAGCCGGTGCCTTTAAACTGGTTACAGACCATTCATGGGATGCTGCCCATACCTATGGAGATGATGGTTCGAACACTGGTATCTTATCCAACGTCAACGGAGGTGCGAATATCCTTGTTGCCACTGCAGGATATTACTTCATCGAGGCCAGCCTTGCAACAATGACCTACAGTTATTTCCCGACAACCTGGAGCATTATCGGAGATGCCACTCCGGGAGGCTGGAGCACTGATACACCGTTGGCCTTTAATGCTACAAGCCAGACATGGGCTTCAGAAGTTCACCTTACAAGTGGTGGTTACTTTAAATTCAGGGCCAATGATTCATGGAATTCTCCGAATCCGAATTACGGAAGCACTGCTGCTGATGGCATGACACTCGATGCAGGCGGATCGAATATCGCTGTGACATTTACCGCCGACTACGCAATTACTCTGAACCTGAGCATCCCCAACCAGTACACCTATAGTGCTAACTACTGGGGTCTTATCGGCGATTTCAACAGCTGGTCGGCCGATGAGGTGATGACATGGGACGCCACAAACAAGGTCTTCACTGCCACCATAACAGCCCCGCCAGCAGGCGCATTCAAGTTCAGGGCTAACGGAGCCTGGACAGTTAACCTGGGAGGCGATCCGGCCGCGCTTACATATGGCGGTGGAAATATTCCACTGGCAATCGCAGGAATATATACTATTACACTCGATCCATGGGGGCTTACAGCAACCATAACAAAGAACTGATAAAGTAACTTTACAAGTTCATTCTGAAAAACATTCACAGGTATTCAGAGGCTGCCGGGACACCCGACAGCCTCTCTGATACCTCTGATTTTCTGCCCATTTTAGTAATTTGAACTTTTTTAAAAGGAAGCAGGATGAAAAAGTTGATTATATTAATTCTGGCAGTTATTACAGCTGTCAATTCCGCAAACGGGCAGATGGTGACAACAGACCCTGCTATTCCGCTGGAGGATGGTCCAATTAAGATATTTTATGATAGTTCGAAGGATGCAGGCGATCTTCATAACTACACGGGAGATCTATATGCCCATACAGGCGTCACAATTAACGGAGTGACCTGGCAACAAGTCATAGGTACGTGGGGAAATAATCTTATCCAACCGAAATTGAAGTACCTGGGTAACTACCTCTACGAACTTGATATAACACCCAATATACAGACATTCTATTCATTAAGTCCCGGTACTGTTGCAACCCAGATCTGTCTTGTATTCAGGAACGCGGCTGCTAATCTTCAGACCCGTCCCGATATTTTCATTGATGTATTCCAGGCGGGATTAAACATAACATTTACACTTCCTGACAGGTACTCTCTCGTGGTTGTACCCAACAGCGAAATAATAGTTTCTGCTTCAGCAACCATGGCCGATTCCGTTTCGTTATACATTAATGATAATTTTATTAAATCAGGGCTGACGGCCGATATGGTCACCGACACGATCATTCCGGATCAGTATGGTGAATACTGGGTCAAAGCAATTGCCTGGAAAAAACCTTCCTTTGCTGCAGACTCATTCTTCTATTATGTCAGAAAGCCCGTTGTTACAGAAGCTCTGCCTGCCGGGATGCAGGACGGGATTAATTACACGGGCAGTACCAGTATTACTCTTGTCCTGTATGCCCCTTACAAGGATCATGTTTTTGCTGTCGGTGATTTTACAGGCTGGCTTGCCCTTGAGAAAGGCTATATGAAAAAGACTCCCGATGGCGACAGATACTGGGTACAGATTGACGGGCTTGTACCCGGGAAAGAGTACCGGTTCCAGTACCTTGTAGATAGTGCCCTGTATATAGCTGAGCCATATTGTCAAAAGGTCCTTGATCCTGATAATGATCAGTTTATTTCTCCTGCCACATATCCCAACCTTATCCCGTACCCGAAAGACACCGCTTCCGGTATTGTTTCAGTGCTTCAGACTGCACAGGTACCTTACACCTGGCATAATGCCGCTTTTTCTCCTCCAAAGCAATCAGAACTGATAATCTACGAGTTACTTGTACGGGATTTTGTTGCCAGTCACGATTACAAAACATTGACCGACACATTGAATTACCTTGATAATCTCGGAGTAAATGCAATTGAGCTGATGCCCATTACCGAATTTGAAGGTAACATAAGCTGGGGATATAATCCATCATTTTATTTTGCACCCGATAAATATTATGGCCCTGAAAACGATCTGAAGATGTTTATAGACAGTTGTCACAGCCGCGGCATTGCAGTAATAATGGACATTGTCCTGGACCATTGCTATGAACAATCTCCTTTTGTACAGCTCTATCTTGATTATATTGGAACAGATCAGATCTATATGAAGCTGCCTAACCCCTGGTTCAACGCAAGTTCTCCAAATCCCGTCTACCACTGGGGCGCAGACTTTAACCAGGAGAGTCCCCAGACACAGGCACTGGTAGACAGGGTAACTTCCTTCTGGCTTACGGAATACAGATTTGACGGATTCCGGTTCGATTTTACAAAAGGATTCACTAACACGCCCGGCGATGGTTTTGCTTATGATGCGTCGAGAATTGCCATTCTTGAAAGAATGGCCGGTCAGATATGGAAAGTGAAGCCGGATGCCTATGTCATTCTTGAGCATTTTACAGCCAACAGCGAAGAGATTGTACTGGCAGATTACGGAATGATGTTATGGGGAAATAACAACTATAACTATGCTGAGGCGGCTATGGGCTATTCGTCTGACCTGACTGCCGTTAGTGCCAGGGGTAATGATTGGGATGTTCCAAATCTTGACAGCTACATGGAAAGCCATGATGAGGAGCGCATAATGTATAAAACCATCACTTACGGAGCTTCAACAACCGATTATAACACAAGGGACCTGACGACCGCACTTAAAAGGATGGAACTCGATGCCGCCTTTCTTCTTACTGTGCCCGGTCCTAAAATGATCTGGCAATTTGGCGAACTTGGTTATGATATTTCGATCGATTCAAATGGGAGAACAGGTGAAAAACCGATTAAATGGGATTATTTCAACGATCCCGACCGTCACAGACTTTACCTGATTTATAAGCTTCTGAATAATCTGAGGACAAACCACCCTGCCTTTGGGACCGATAACTATTCATACTCGCTCACCACTCCCCTGAAAAGCCTGCAACTGATCCATCCCGAAATGAATGTCAATGTCCTTGGTAATTTCGGGATTGTGGCCTCTTCAATCAGTCCATCATTCCCCAACGCCGGTACCTGGTATGAATACTTTACCGCCGATTCGATCTCTGTTTTGAATGTCAATGACCCGATCAGCCTCTCCCCTGGCGAGTACAGGCTTTATACTACCAAAAGACTTAAATCCCCCGATGAAATACTTGGTATTGACGATCTGCAACAAGCCGGGAATGAACATTTTGTTTCTGTGTACCCTAACCCATCTTCCGGAATATTCAATTTCGTAATGATGAGCCCCTATCCTGCCTCAGCTTCAGTATCAATATACGATCTGGCCGGAAGGGTAATAAAAAAACTGGAAACAACTTTATCAGCCGGCGGTACCGAGTCAATTATATGGGATGGAAGAACAGGTGACGGATCTGCGGCATCACGCGGATTGTATATTGTCAAGGTCACCGCCGGCCGGAAGTCGGAAACAGTAAAGATCATTATAAAATAATACACCCTTAAATCCCCCGCCTTGCTACGCCGTCTGCGTGTCGCCGAAGCTTCAGCGGAGACACTAGCGGCTACGCAGAGGCGAAGGAGGAGGATCCTTTAACACATTCGTTTCCCATCGATATCTTTAAAATCGATACTGTATTTTTTACCGTCAGATAACACAATAAATGCTCCAAGAGCTGAACAGGTGGGCATTATATCTATAATTTCTATTTCCTTAACAGGGGATAATTCTTCTTCTGTCCATTCGTTATTATCCATTCTATGCAACATCACGGTAATCATCAGTTCCATTGGAGGGTTCTTCTGCATTCGTTTCCTGTATGCATAAATTACCGTGCTTTGATCAGCCTCCGCATTTCTGTCTGAATGAACCAGGCTATCCAGTTTGTCCCATCCGCCGTATGAAATCAATGCAATTTGCCTTCCGGGTATCGATGCCGTGATTACCTTTTTTGTTCCATCTTCAAAATGGTGAATTTCAGCTTTTAGCCCACCTATATGAGGCATTCCGAAATGCCCGAGAGTGATTTCGTATTCGAAAGCCAGGCGCGACCGGTCGACCCTGACGATCCCCCCCGGTATAGTTATATCAGCAAGGTCGATAATGTAACCTAATCCATTATTAGGAGGCCTTCTCATAATTGCCTGCCGGTATAGCACACCATCCCGTAAGCCGTTAAATAAAATACTTTGCGCAATAGTATATCCACGGTTTTTATCAGAATCATTCTTTACAGCATTCCCGGTGAGATAAAAGTTAACATCATCACCTCTCAAATCACGGGGATCAAGGCTACGGTAACTGTATTCCATAGCTGTTCCTCCCCCTGGATTATGATCTTCCCATGGGAAATGCGTGTTATATACAAGTTTGGAATAATTTGGATCATCGTAATAGACTTTTCCCGGTAGAATTTCTGATGTTCCTGTTTTGCCGTGATTAACAAGGACCAGTCCGGGACTTTCCAATACTGTTTTGACTGAGTTATTTCCCAGATTCTCCCAGATCCCCTCATTTTCTCTGGCTGTCCAAAATGGTGAATCGTCCGGTAAAGCAAGGTTTATAAATGGCAAAAACATCAGGAACGGACTCCCGGCACAACTGTAGTTTTGCACCATATATTCTTTTCGTCCATAAAATCCCAGACTGGGGATATTATTATAATAGAATTCAGGCCTGGTTACAAACTGCAACAGAGAACCCGAGCAAAGTCGTCTGGCCCAGCCCGGATCAATCAATGATTTGTCTTTAAGCATGAATGCAACAGGGAAAGCACCTGAAATCCATGTCCGGTAACAGATACTTCTTGACCACATATTCAGGTATCCGTCCCTGGCAAAAAATTTTGATATAAAACCCATTAATTTTTGGGCCGATATTTCAATTACCCGGGCAATTTCAGGATAATATTCGTCACCAAATGCTCTGTTCCAAATAGATGTATAAACAATAAACAAACTTATGGAGTAGTAATTATAGGTTTGTTCCAGGTACCATCCCTCTCCTGAATGATAAGATAAGATCCATAAAAGATGACTTTTTAACAAATCGTCATCAATCTGATATCCATATTTCTTAAGAAATGAAAGTGCAACAATATTAAAAATCCGCCAGTTATTTTGGGTTGTACGGTGGTGTGCCCATTTTGAGATGGTTTTGGCCATTTCATCTTTTTGTTGTTGGGTGTATTGTGTCCAGATCGTATCGGGGAAAAGAAATAAAGTTTTACATAAGCCTCCAAGCTCACAGGTGAACTGATAATTTGAGTCGGGAAGATCCTCGGGAAAAGGGAGAGAGTTTCGATGCCCGGGAGTAAGAGTATTATAAAACTGAAGGCTATAATAATCTCTTAATCTGAGATTATTGATTGTCATTTCAGGATCGATATGAATCAGGGGACCTGCCAGCGTAAAAGTACGTTCAAGAGATTCAAATTCTACTGAACGGTATCTCCAATCTGGTGCATCCGGCTGCGGATAAGTCTTACCTGGCACAGTCGGAAATGTTAAAGGCGCTTCAATTGAACCGACATGTTTCAACGCTCTTTCCAACAGATACTTTGCCAATTCAATATAATGTTTCCTGGTCATTCCTGTAAAAGGACTTATCTCAAAATCAGGATCTCTAACTTTAAAAGCTTGTTCCATATCAGGTTTTATATTCTTTTCTAGTTATTGACATCCTTTCTTAATTCCAACTACCCTTTATACACATCTCCTTATCTTGGCTTTTTTTATACTCACCCCCAACCCCCTCTCTACTTCGTAAAGAGGGGGCAAG
>JBAVOD010000133.1:0-5176 GCA_049691735.1 Bacteroidales bacterium | reverse complement strand
GGCTGAAACCTTTTCTGGTCAGGAACCGATCCCGTAAATTCAAAATTGACTGTTGTCCGTCCGTTTATGGCTTCTTCAACCACGCCATTAGAAAAAGTGAAGATGCCTATCCTTGTGTTGGCAGGCTTCACTTTAACCTTGTAATATCCCCTGGTGTTGGTCGTGTAAGCCGTTTTCTCACCATCGACCATGATAATGGCATTTGCAACTCCCGAATTCATCTGATCGACTGCCCGTCCTGTAATGGTTATCTTTTTTTGTGATTTTTGTCCGTCTGCGGTGCTGTATGAAGAGATACCCAGAAGGAGGCATACTAAAATTACGGATTGGATTTTCATGAATTTATTTTATTTAGCAAGTTACTCTTAATCGAACTAATAACAAAAAAACTGCCTGTCAAATGATCTTACCGATGAGTGTTGCTGAAGTACACCTTTCAATCAGCACATTAACATACTCGCCCTTCATCCTGCCGTTGTCCGCGAAAACCACAACCTTATTCTGACTTGTCCGTCCCGAGAGGTGTTCGGCAGACCTCTTTGAATAACCCTCGATAAGTACCTCGAAAATTTTGCCAACGTCCTGTTTTTTTGACATTGCCGAAATCTTGTTCTGCATCGCAATTATCTCATTCAGCCGCCTCGTTTTAACACCTTCGGGAACATCATCTTTGTATTTTCGTGCTGCCCTGGTCCCCGGTCTTTCACTGTATCTGAACATGAATGCAAAATCAAAACCGGCCCACTCCATCAGGGAAAGCGATTCCTTGTGTTCATACTCCGTTTCCGTGCAGAATCCCGCAATTATGTCGGTCGATACTGAACAATCAGGAACAAGTTCCCTGATCGATTTCATGCGGTCCATATACCATTCCCTTGTATATTCACGGTTCATCAGTTTCAGTATTCTGGTGCTTCCGCTCTGAACAGGCAGGTGGATGTGCCTGCAGATATTCTGATATTTCGCCATTGTCGTCAGCAATTCATCAGAGATATCCTTGGGGTGAGATGTAGAAAACCTGACCCTCAGCAAGGGGCTGATCTGCGCCACCTGACTGAGTATCTGAGGGAATCCAATCATTTGACCATCCATTTCCCGGCAGTAAGAATCAACATTCTGACCCAGGAGGGTCACTTCCCTGTAGCCTTTTTCAAACAGATCCGTCACTTCACGGATTATCGATTGGGGATCGCGACTCCTTTCCGCTCCACGGACATAAGGTACCACGCAATACGCACACATATTGTTGCATCCCCTCATTATCGACACAAATGATGTCACTCCGTTCCTGTCAAGTCTTACGGGTGAGATGTCGGCATAAGTCTCTTCCCGGGAGAGCAGGACATTTATTGCTTTCTGTCCGGTTCCTGCTTCTGCCACCAGTGAAGGAAGCATGCGATATGAGTCCGGGCCGGCAATAATATCAACAATCTGCTCTTTTTCAAGAACTTCATCCTTCAATCGCCTGGCCATGCAACCGATAAGCCCTATCATCAGCCCTTTTCTTTTTCGTTTCAAATGGCCCAGGGCCTTTAACCGTTCCCATATACGGTCTTCAGCGTTCTCCCGTATCGAGCATGTATTCAGGAGTATCAGGTCAGCCTCTGTGATGTTGTGCGTATGTTCAAAGCCATCTGTCCTAAGGATTGAGGCAACAACCTCACTGTCAGCAACGTTCATCTGACATCCGTATGTCTCTATATATACTTTTCTACTCATTTCTCAATTCAACCGCTTTTTGAGTCTCCCGTCATTGCGAGGAACCGCCAGCCGGTGGTGACGAAGCAATCTTCTGATCACTTTCATATGCCATATAGCGACTTCTTGCTTCGGTCTTCCGTCTTCTTTTACGCGCACACCGCACACCGCACGCCGCACGCCGCACACCGCTTCTGCCTGCAAAAGTATAAACAATGAATGATGTATTAAAGAATTGTGTAATTTTGCAGAGCTAATTCTAATTGTCAGCTGTATGTCAGGTCATAATAAATGGTCAACGATTAAGCGGAAAAAAGGTGTAAATGATGCTCGAAGAGGAAAGATCTTCACTAAGGTCATTAAGGAAATCATAATTGCCGCAAAAGAAGGTGGCGGCGATCCCGACACAAATTCAAGACTTAGACTTGCCATTCAGAATGCCAAGGGATCCAATATGCCCAAAGAAAATATTGAACGGGCTATCAAAAAGGCTGTTGGCAGTGACGCTGCTACATATATTGAAACATCTTTTGAGGGATACGGACCACACGGTATTGCGGTATTTGCTGAATGCCTTACCGATAATAATAACAGGACCGTTGCTTCAATCAGGTCTGTTTTCAATAAATATGGAGGAAAACTTGGGACGAACGGGTCGTTAAGCTCCCTCTTTGAACGCAAAGGGATCTTTACTATGAAGAATGAAGGATTCTCTCCCGAAGAGATCGAGCTTGAATTGATAGATGCCGGAGCCCAGGATTTTGAGATTGACGATGATACGCTTACGGTCACCTGCGCAAAGGAAGATTTTGGCAATGTGAACAGGAAGCTGAATGAGCTCGGGATAGAGGTTGAGGAAGCCAAGCTCAAACGGGTTCCCTCAACAACCAAAACTCTCGACCTTGATTCGGCAAAGAAAGTTATGCGGTTCATCGAAGCTCTTGAAGATGATGATGATATCCAGAATGTATATCATAATCTCGAAATAACTGATGAGCTGGCTGAAGAACTTGACTAGCTGGTCTGATAAAATGTTGAAAAAAATTACTTTTCACTTCCTTTTGCTTTTTCTTGCCACTTCATTCTGTTCTGCTCAGGATGCAGGTACAGTTGAAGTAATTCTGTCGCGGAATAACCAGGGCAACAGCATGGGGCAGCTGATGATCCGTCAGAACCCGGGCATCGATTCCCTGATAAGGAGATATATCCTGTATAACAAGCGACTGGGAGGCATTGAGGGCTTCAGGATACAGATTTACAGCAGCTCAAACACGAACGCGAGGGAAGAGTCGGGAAAGACAAGGGCCGATTTTATAAGCAAGTTCCCGGAGATTGTTTCGTATGCTTCATTTGACAAACCCGGTTATTATAAAATTCGCGTTGGCGATTATATGAGCAAGATCGAGGGTACCAAATATCTTATGCTTATCCGCAGAGAATTTCCTGATGCGTACCTGGTACCCGATATCATTAATTTTCCGGATCTGAGTAAAAAATAATTATGAGCGACGATATTAAACACGAATGCGGTATTGCATTGCTGAGATTGCGCAAACCGCTCGGTTACTATTTTGAAAAATACGGGTCATGGGACTGGGGGCTGCAGAAGATGTACCTGATGATGGAAAAGCAGCACAACAGAGGACAGGATGGAGCAGGAATAGCAGGCATAAAACTTAATGTCTTACCAGGGAACAGGTATATTTTCAGGCAGCGTTCAAACAAGGCAGATTCTCTCCAGGAGATCTTCGGAGTCATTTATGACGATATTGATAAATTAAAAAGTTCACAGCCCGGTACTTTCAGCAATGCCGGTGATGTTATGGCAAATGTGCCATATATCTGCGATGTGTATATCGGACACCTGCGCTACGGGACTTATGGCCATTACAACATCGATTATGTCCATCCCGTAAGCCGCGAAAACAACTGGAAGTCCAAAAACCTGGTAATGGCAGGAAATTTCAACCTGACAAATGTCGGTGAGATCTTCGGCAACCTTGTTGACCTTGGCCAGACCCCAGTTGATTTTTCCGATACCGTCACAATTCTTGAGAACATAGGCTATCGCCTTGATGAGGAGAACGAGAGACTTTTCAGGATCTACCGCGAAGAGGGAAAATCAAAGAAGGATATCACCCCGCTCATTGAAACCAATCTCGATATTGCATCAGTTCTGCGAAAGGCAAGCCGTAACTGGGACGGCGGATATACAATGGTCGGCATGGTGGGACATGGCGATGCATTCGTAATGAGGGATCCGGCTGGTATAAGGCCGGCTTTTTATTATATTGACGATGAGATTGTGGTCGTTGCTTCCGAACGCCCCGTCATCCAGACAATCTTTAATGTCCGCACTGATAATGTATTTGAATTGCCGGCTGCCAGCGCCCTGATAGTCAAAGCTTCCGGAGATGTCGCCATTGAAAAAATAAGGGAGGAAGCTGAACCCAGAAAATGTTCCTTCGAAAGGATCTATTTCTCAAGAGGGACCGATAAGTCAATCTACAGGGAAAGGAAAAAACTCGGCGAATTACTTACCCATCCTGTCCTAAAAGCCCTGGACTATGATATTGACAATACTGTATTTTCTTATATACCGAATACCGCAGAAAGTGCTTTCTATGGCCTTGTAAAAGGGGTTGAAGATTATATCGACCAGGCCAAGATGGACGCTATCATCAAAAACAGGCATACACTGACCCGTGAAGGGCTCGGAACGATCCTGAGCCAGCGGCCACGGGTCGAAAAGATTGCAGTAAAGGACGTTAAGCTCAGAACATTTATCACTGAAGATAAGGCCCGCGATGACCTTGTCGGCCATGTGTACGATGTAACCTATGGCGTGGTCCGCAGGGGAAAAGATAATCTTGTTGTCATAGATGATTCGATCGTCAGGGGAACAACCCTCAAAATGAGCATAATAAAAATACTCGACAGACTTGATCCCCTAAAAATAGTAGTAGTATCATCCTCGCCCCAGCTGAGGTACCCCGACTGCTACGGGATCGATATGGCGAAACTTGGTGACCTGATCGCATTCAAAGCTGCAGTTGAACTGCTCAGGGAAAATGGCAGGGAGGATCTTCTGGCACAGATATATGAACAGGCCAAAGCCGAAAATCAGAGGCCTGTCGAAGAGATCAGGAATCTTGTGAAGGAGATATACAGGCCTTTCGGTGCAGAGACGATCTCGTCCAAAATTTCATCGCTGATCAGGTCGGAGGATGTCAGGGCGGAAGTGGTTACTGTGTTTCAGACCATTGAAGGACTACATGAAGCATGTCCCGGTCATACTGGTGACTGGTATTTTACCGGGGATTATCCTACCCCCGGAGGCAACAAGGTCGCCAACCAGTCGTTCATCAATTTTATGGAAGGCAGGAATGCCAGGGCTTACTGAACCTTGTGCGAGAACCAGGTGATGAGGAAATCCTTCTTGTACGAAGCCAGGTGCCTGTTGATCTTTTCTATGTAG
>JBAVOD010000132.1:0-3775 GCA_049691735.1 Bacteroidales bacterium | reverse complement strand
TTAAAAACTTTTTTATTATTAACTCACAACGGGGTATTTCAAAAACAAAAACTGTAAGGATGAGGGGTAGGAGAGTCATTGAAATTATCCTCGCTGCATATCTGGCAGCAGCTTTGCTGCTAATTTCATCCTGCAATGGAGGAGCCGGGCATCTTAAGAGCAGGGAAGAACTGCTGAACTTCCGGAATTCGTCAGCCTCCCTTGTTTATTCCGACGAAGGGAAGCTGATAGGAAAATTCTTTTCAGAAGAACGGACAAATATCAGTTTCAATCAGATCCCCGTACATCTCAGGAATGCGCTTATCGCCACGGAAGATGTACGTTTCTACGAACATGGGGGAAATGATGTAAGAAGTCTTTTCAGGGTACTTGTTAAAAGCATAATGCTCAACAGGCGAAGTTCAGGCGGCGGCAGCACGATTACCCAGCAACTGGCCAAGAACATTATCGGAAGAATAAATAAGGGTTCTCTAAGCATAATTGCAAATAAAACCCGCGAAGCAATAATCGCACGGCGGCTCGAGAAAGTGTTCACGAAGGATGAGATCCTCACGCTTTACCTGAATACCGTATCATTCGGGGAAAATGTCTTCGGAGTCGAAGCTGCCTCCGAACGCTATTTCAACAGGAAGGCATCAGACCTTGAGATCGGGCAGGCTGCAGTTCTGGTGGGGATGCTAAAAGCGAACACATATTATAATCCGCGTCTGAATCCTGAAAATGCAAAAGCCAGGAGAAATGTGGTTATCCGGCAGATGGAGAAATATAATTACCTTGACAGACAAACTGCAGATTCGTTGTGCCTGCTTCCGTTGGTGCTCGACTACAACAACACATCTGTCGGAGGCAAAGCAGGTTACTATCTGTTTCAGGTGAGGAGCGAAGTTGAAAAGATATTGGGGGATATCAAACTTGCAACCGGGAAAACCTGGATTCCTGAAACTGACGGCCTTGTGATCGAAACCGCTCTTAACCTGCAACTTCAGGACTACGCTCTCCAGTCGTTCAGGGCACATTTGCCCGCGATGCAAAATAAACTGAAAAGTCAGTACGAATCCGTTCAGGGTAAACAGGAATTGAGCGACATAACTGAGAAGGAGCTGAAAAGGCTTAATCTCGAACGAAGGAAGAATAATATTACTTACCAGGAAATATTCGACTGGAAGGGGTCCTACCCCGATTCGCTTACGGTACGTGATAGTCTTGAAAAGGCTCTTACGCTGCTGCACGCCGGATTGCTTGCCATGGATCCTGAAACAGGAGCTGTCAGGGCGTGGGTAGGGGGGATCGATTTCAGGGCTCAGCCATACGATCAGGTACTTGCAAGGCGTCAGCTGGGGTCGGTCTTTAAACCGGCCATTTATGCCGAAGCGGTTGAGGAGGGAATGGAGCCCTGTCAGTACCTTGATAATGATTCTGTGATCCTGTCGGGATTCGAGGACTGGAGTCCCGAAAACTACGACCACTCATACGGCGGAAAATATTCGCTCGCCGGAGCTCTTGCACAATCAATGAATGTCCCGACTTTCAGCCTTTTCCTGCGTATCGGATTCCAGAGTGTCGACAGCATGTGGCATAAGCTGGGCTTTTCATTTAAGCTCAGTAACAACCCTTCAGTCGCCATGGGAACAGCAGAGGCGAGCATAAAGGAGGTTGCGGCAGCCTATTCTGTGTTTGCAAACGGAGGCTACGCTGTCAGTCCGTGGTATATCAAATCGATCAAAACTCCTGACGGTGAGGTGATCTTTGAAAGAGAAAATTCTGATCGCGGCGTGAGGGTAATTACTGAAAAGACCTGCATACTTATGAATGCCATGCTGCAGAAGGCCATCACGGAGGGGACCGGAGCTTCGGTAAGAAGCACCTACGGAGTTAGCGTGCCCCTTGCCGGAAAAACCGGAACTTCACAGAACTACGGTGACGCGTGGTTTGCTGTTTATAATCCCGGACTGGTTATTGTTTCAAGGGTCGGGGCTTCCACACCCCTGATACACTTCAAAAGCGGGGCTAACGGAACTGGCAGCGCCCTTGCTCTGCCGCTGGTTGCCCTTACTCTCAGGAAGGCACAGAATGACAGTCAGCTAAGGAACCTGGTATCTGCCGGCTTTCCTGAACTGCCTCCGGAGCTGAACGGAGCCCTCGATTGCCCCGATTTCAGGGAAAAGAACTTCTTCGATGATCTTATTGATGTTTTCAAAGGGCAACCCCGGCCTTACCGGAAAGAACCGTCCGGGACGGAAAAGAATATCCGATCGTTCCTTAGAAAGATATTCAGAAAATAAAATCCATTCCCACTGCCAACTGCCAACTGCCAACATTTTTTCGGCTGATTTGTTAATTCAACGTTGCGAGAAATCATTGCCGGAGAAAAGAGAAAACACTCATGAAACTGCTGGTTGTTGAAGACGAAAAATCGCTCAGCCGTTCAATACTTAAGTATCTGAGGATGGAAGGGCATATTTGTGAGGAGGCTAACAGCTTCAGGGAAGCAATTCAAAAATCAGCTGATAACGTATATAACTGCCTGATAGTCGATATAGGTCTGCCCGACGGAAGCGGACTTGATATAATCCGCGAGCTTAAGAACAGCAAAATAAACGGCTGTGTTCTCATTCTGTCGGCAAAAAGTTCGCTGGATGATAAGATTACAGGCTTGAACATTGGTGCCGACGATTATCTTACCAAACCTTTCCACATGGCAGAACTGAGCGCCAGGATCAATTCAATCTGCAGGCGCAGCAACTACGATGGTATGAATGAGGTCACATTTAACGAGATAAAGGTCCGTACTGATGAAAATCAGGCATACGTCAACGATCAGGTACTTAACCTCACCAGGAAGGAATATGACCTGCTTCTTTTCTTTATGGCAAACCGCGACAGGATAATCACCAAGGAGTCGATAGTTGAACATCTGTGGGGAGACAATGTGATTCTTACGGATTCATTTGATTTTGTATACACTCATGTAAAGAACCTCCGCAAGAAGCTCCTTGACAGGAACGGCAGAAATTACATTAAAGTAATTTATGGCTTTGGATATAAATTCTGTGATTCTTGAAACTACTTACAAAAAGTACCTATTATTATTTCATCTTCGCCATTGTGGCACTGTTTGCTACAGGGATCTCTCTGTATTTTACTATCCGTACAATTGTTTACAGGCAAATCGATGAAAGTCTTATAACAGAAAAGTCGATCATCCAGGCGCAGATTGATGAAACAGACACTATTCCCGATTTTACAGGGTCGTTCGGGCATCAGATTGAGGTCAACCTCGAGGGCTTCGGTATCACGCCCTCACAGGTCATCCGCGACACCGATATTTATGACCTGAAAAGCTCGACACTTGCGGCTTACAGGTATATCAGGTATAAGAATAATACTCCCCATCATACCGGATATGTAATAACCATTTACAGGACACTCGAAGAAAACAGGAAGCTTCTGGACAGCATCGGACTTGGGATGTTTTTCCTGTTCGTTGCGCTTTTGCTTGTTTCCTTGATAGTTAATTACTTTATATCCAAAAGGATCTGGACACCTTTTTACAAAGCAGTGGAAGAAGCTCAGAAGTTCGATGTCGTGAGCGGTAAGCCTCTCGACCTGCCTGAAACCAATATTAACGAGTTCAGGCAGCTTAACGATGTGTTGTACGTCATGACGGGTAAAATGAGGCGCGATTATATTAATCTGAAGGAATACAATGAGAATTCCTCTCACGAACTCCAGACTCCTTTGGCAGTCATACGCTCAAAGCTCGACCTGCTCATGC